>CALZKI010000005.1 GCA_945787995.1 uncultured Lachnospiraceae bacterium
TAAAAATTCTCTGCACCCGTCTTTTCGGCTGTCATTCGAAAACATACACATCCGTCCGGACAAACATAATCCTTTACGTTTGCCTCCGTTCCTCCAACCAACGTCAAATCTCCACCGCTTCTGACAGCCTGCATATCTGCGTAGAGAATCTGCATCATTTTCTGACAAATACCATATCCCTGTTCGTTCACAGGACAGCCATATGTACAGGTGTATTTGTCCCCAATCTCTTCCCCGTTTCTGCATAAATGCTCAGGGTGATCTCCCCGCAGATATCCTGTTACCTCCACTGTAAATACATACTCTTCGTCATACCATTTCTTCATTGAATTATACCTCCCTATATCTTTCTGAAAGTTCTGTAGCGATACAAAATAGTTTCTGTCTAATGGATTCCGGTTCCATAACCGTAACCTTATCTCTCATGGTAAGCATCCAAGACAACACGCCTTCCTCATCGGCATAGTCATGTTCAAATAGGAGCTTTCCATCCGGAAGTTCTGTGAACGACTCAATTCCATATTCCTCGATCAAATGCCATTTCAGGGATCCGTCAAAAACCGCTTTCATTGTGCCTTTGGGTGGAAACACCTTTTCATTTGACAAATTTGGCATTGGCACATCTCTTTTTTTTGCAAAGGTTCTTACATGTGTGATATCTGCCATGCGATTCAATTTGAACAACCTGAAATCATTTCTGAGCAGGCAATACCCGTACACATACCAACTGGACCACTTGAAAACCAGATAGTATGGCTCTATTTCCCTCTCCGTGCTTCCTTTTGGTGCATAATATTTAAATTTCAATATTTTCCCCAGTTCAATCGCATCCTGTATCAGCTCGATTTTCGTTGATATAGATTCCTTATTCCAGGAAGATAAGTCAATCAGAATGGATTCCGAGCCACTCACAAGCTCTGTGGAACCGGCTTTGATCTTCTCCATAAGCCTGGCATAATAATGACTGCCGCTGACACTGTCCAGACTTCGCAGTCCCGCCATTATCATTTGCATATCCTTCGATGAAAGAATTGTCCTATCCATTCTGTATCCATCCATGATGCGGATCCCACCACCAATGCCCTGTGATGTTACAATCGGAATTCCGGCCTTACAAAGATCATCGATATCTCTGTTAATGGTTCTTTTGGAAACCTCAAACATTTTCGCCAATTCCGGAGCAGTCACTTTTTCTTTCTGCAGCAGAATAGATAGGATTCCAATAAGTCTGTCTATTTTCATATGAATCCCCATTTCTGATTTATTCTAGCACCCAAAACATGACATCTGTGTGTCGTGTTTCTTTCATTATACAAAAAAATATCGCAAAATGCTTTTGTAGAATGAATTTCTTATTTCCAGTCAAACAAAAACCATGGGGACAGGAAAAAATCCATTTTCCCCGTCCCCATGGCTCTGGTACTCTATTTTGAAATAGTATCCGTTACATCTTTTGCAATCACGAATTCAGGTGCTCCCATGTAGCCGGGGGCAACCTCATATTCATCAAAGGCAATGACCAGTTCACCTTCATGATTGAAGTAAAAGTCTGCATCCGGTGTAATCGCTGTAAAATTGAATTCCGGAAAATCTTTTTCATCCAGGAAATATTTATTTGCCTCATCAGCTGCCATCTGTTCACGCATCTGCAGTTTGATATTATCGCTGATCACTGCAATATAGTTACTGTCTTCCCCAAATAAGTCCTTAAGTGATAAAAGATTACCCGTTGCTTTATCAATCGTGTAATATTTACTGTGGAAATAGCCGCTGGCCTGGATTTCCAAAACGGATAGTTTTAGTGTATAGTACTTCTCGTTATCTGTAATAACATCGGTATTTATGGTCAGACCTTTATGCCCTTCCTGTTGCAGGCTTTCTTCAAAATCTGCAATCAACTGAGAGGTTATTTTTTCAATGTCTTCATTGATTTGTTCCACTGTTTTTTCAGCCTGCTCACTGCCACTTTGCACATTTTCCTGCACTGCATTTTCTGTTTCCGCCTGCTGGCTGTTACTCATGTTTCCTTCTGAAGTCATCTGTTCATCCGAATCCTTCGTCTGCTCCTGATATTCCAATTTGCCCACATGGACCTCTGCGTTGTGAGTTTCACTTTCATAAGAATACTCTCTAAAGGTGACCAACCTGAAAAAGCCTCCCAAAAGCGGCATATTCCCCATAGCATGTGCTACAGAAGCATTCATATTAGGAAGTCCGATGAGCATGGCTAAAAGTGCTGCCACACCGATCCATCTATAGCTTTGGATTCTTTTTTTCTTTCTCTTTTCGTTTTTCGCTCTCTGAGTGCCTTCCAAAATTCTCTCCTTCGCTGCAGAAGGTACATTTATTTTATTATATTCTTCTTTCATACGTTTCATTTTTTGTTCCATACTCTGTTTCCTCATTTTCTGATCTCCGTTAATATTACCCATTCTACTTATTATTTTGTCTTATGTTTTCTGATCGTTACCCTTCTAATCGAACTCTCAATTTCTCCATACAGCGATAAAGCCTGCTTTTCACAGTTCCCACTTTTTCATTCATAATCACTGCTATTTCTTCTATTTTCTTATCTTCAAAATAACGTAGGATTACAATCTCTCTTTCTTTCGGCTCCAAACTGTCAATAGCCCTGGCTAAATCTATGTCCGTATAAGTATCTTCTGTGGAAAGATTCATTTCGCTTACATCAGGCAAATCTCGCTTTTTTCTGAAAAATGCATTCGCTTCATTTATGACTATACGACATATCCACGTATCCACGAATTCTTCCGTTCTTAAGCTTTCACTTTTCATGATCGCCTTATATGCACTTTCCTGGACAATATCGAGTGCATCTGCCTCTGACCGGACGAGGCCATAGGCCAGCCGATAATACTTTTCATAATTCTCTATAAGCGCATTTTGCACTACTTCTTCTCTGGCTATTTTTTTCATATTCTTTCTCTGGTCACTCCTTTGGTCTCATGAACCTGTTTCTATCCTTGTTCGGTAAACTAGTTTATCTCTTTCTACAACATTAGATGCGTTATCTGATGAAAAAGTTTCATTTTATTTTGAAAAAACGGATTCAGAGACGGTTGTAGATTTTTCTTGATTTTACACAAATGGATTGCTAGAATTGACAGACAGGGTACCATCATAACGGTAGGCGGTTGTCCTCTTCGCAGAGGGCGTGTAGCCCTCTGACTTTACGAAAGAGGGTGATGTCATGGTCTCATATGCAGAACTGTTCCAGTTTGGACTTCTCATTGTTGCTATCATCGGTCTTGTTTACAAGACTACGCATAAAAAATAACCGCCCTCGACCAAAAGAAGCGGTTATTTTTTAACTAATTCATTTGGGCAACCGTCTATCGATGGTGCCTTTGTTCTTTCATTATAGCAATTGATTCCGAAAAGTCAAATGCAAATAAGCAATGAACCCATGGAAGAATTGCAAGCAATTCTTCTGTCCATGACCGACCGTACATAAAAAGAAAACGGTAGGAATAAATCCTACCGTTTCTTTTTAGCAGCGCTACAAGGATTCGAACCTTGAAATGACGGAGTCAGAGTCCGTTGCCTTACCGTTTGGCGATAGCGCTTTATCTAATTATTGGCGAATGATATCACCGACAATTAGAGATTATACGGGGTGTACTATGAAAAATCAAGTACTTTTTTACAATTTATCATGTATTTTTTCCAATACACTGTGTATGGACATTTTGGTGTTTCCATCTTTCTCGTTCTGTTCAATCAAATCCAGATAGATTTGCTCTACGCGCTGGCAAAACAGATCATTGTCAAACTCCTGCACCTTCATCGCGGACTTCTGCCCCATCTGTTGCAATTTCTCCGGTTGACCTAGGGAATCCAACAGGCAGTCTTTTAACTGCTCTATGCTCTCACATTGGTAGCCGTTTTCCCCTTCCTCTACCAACATATCCAGGCACTCATCCTGCAAACAAATTAGGGGTAAGCCGCATGCCATGGCTTCATAATAAGTCAAGCCCTGGGTTTCACTGGTTGAGGCGCATGCAAAAACATCTCCCAACTGATAGTAAGAATGCACTTCTTCCGGATCAATCATTCCTGTAAATACCACCTTTTTGTTTTCCAACAGACGCAGTTCTTCTGCCTGTCTGTGCAGGTCTTCTTCTGCCGGACCTCCACCCACAATTAACAGAGTCACCGGTACATCTCCCATGAGATGTCTGGTATCGATCAGTTTATCCAGTGACTTCTCGGGAGCAACACGACCTACGGAAATCATGATTTTATTCTCTTCGGGGATGCCCAGTTCCTGACGTTTCAACCGGATGAATTCCTGATTGCGAATGGAACTGAACTTGTGTAGATTGACACCTGTGGGAACTACAAACAGCTGCATCTTGACACCATAATCCTTCAGCATCTGTTCAATCTTGGGTGTGGGAACAATGATACCGTCGGTTCCTCTGGCGATAATTTTAGTGAACTCTTTTACCAATGTCTTTCCGGTCATTTTGCCCGGCAGCACGTATTGGGTGTAGTCTTCATATACCGTGTGATAGGTATGTACCAAGGGAATCTGCAATTCATGGGCAATGCGAAGAGCAGAGATAAAGGTACTGAATTCACAGTTGGTATGTACCACATCCGGTCCCCACTCAATGGCTTTGCTCACTTCACCAAATAAATGAATTCCGCCGATTCTTACTCCCTGATATATTTTTCCCCCACTGATAGAGCCCAACTCATACCCTTCTTCCGTCTCTTTGGAACGAAGGGTATCTCCCAAAGTCAATATTTTTACTTCATGCCCTCTTTTTTCTAGTCCTTCTTTCAGGTTCAGTATGGATGTCACTACTCCGTTTACGGAGGGTTTATACAAATCTGATGTAATCAGTACTTTCATGCTGATTGCTCCTCATCTCATAAATCTTTTGTTTTTCCTACTCTATCACAATGGCAACGTCTTCTTCCTCTGCCACGTACCCGATGATCGCAGCTTCTACGCTTTTTTCCAACAGCATTTCCAATAATGCCTCCGCATCCGACTGGGCCACTGCTATCAGCAATCCACCGGATGTCTGGGGATCAAACAGAATATCCTGCAAAGGCAAAGGTGTCTCTTTTTCAAAACGCACATGTGCTTCCGCATAGGTTCTGTTTCTGTAAGCTCCTGCAGGCACAAATCCCATATCAGCCATTTCATATGCTTCTTTATGGTAAGGGATGGAGTCCATCCTAATGTGAATTGTCTTTTCACTTCCCGCCGCCATTTCATATCCATGCCCCAATAGTCCAAAACCGGTTACATCCGTACAGCTGTGAACTTCAAATTGCACCATACAATCTCTGGCAACACGGTTCAAGGTAGCCATCTGGCGATACAACTTCTCCAGTAACTCCTGATCCACCAAGTCTGCTTTCGCTGCCGTTGTCAGTATCCCAACTCCCAAAGGCTTGGTCAGAATCAAACGGTCTCCTGCCCTTGCTCCTGCATTGGTGAGCACCCGTTTCGGATGCACAAATCCGGTTACAGACAACCCATACTTGGGTTCCACATCTTCAATGGTGTGACCGCCTGCAATAATTGCACCGGCCTCTGCAGCCTTCTCATAACCACCTCGCAATATTTCGTGCACATCATCCTGACTCATTTCCTTGGAAACGGTCATGATGTTAAGTGCCAGTTTTGGTTCGCCGCCCATGGCATACACATCACTAAAGGCATTGCATGCCGCTATCTGCCCGAATAGTCTGGGATCATCCACAATAGGCGGAAAGAAATCCAATGTCTGCACAATCGCAGTATTTTCATCCAGCTGATAAACAGACGCATCATCACTTTTGTCGTACCCGACGATCAGCCTCTCATCCTGTAGCACAGGCAGATCCTGTAGCAGCTTTACCAGAGTGCCTGCCCCTACCTTTGCACCACAGCCTGCACAGGAAGCCAGTTTGGTAAGCTTTATATCTTCACTCATATATTTTCAGCCTCATACACCTTACGATATCCGGTTTCGATTTTTTCCACAATCTGTTCCATTTCGCCTGTAAGAAAGTCTTTTTGCAAGAATGTATTCTCCGCATGATTGTCCTGAAATCCCGGGGGTTCGGGAAAAGCAGTATTACTTTCCCAATCCATTCCAAACTCCACGCAGGTACCGCAAGAGGAACTAAGGTCTCTTGGCACAGGCTTGATTTTTCCCGAAACGCCTCTTTGCATTAACATTTTGTGAAATCGTATGGCACCAAAATGAGAAAAAAACGTAGCAATATATGTTCTCATACAACAATCCACTTTCATCAGTTCTGTTACAGGTGGTAAGAACTACCTTGTCATATGAAGCAGAAAATCATCTCCCTGCTCCTCCACAGTGATTGCATAACCCTCATGCTTTGCAAAGCGTGTGACATTTTCTACAGATACTCTGTTGTCAACCAACATCTCATAACTGCTCTCTTTTGTGGTCATCGCTTTTTTTATCATAATGACCGGTTCCGGACAGGAACGTCCTCTTGCATCTATCATGCCAATCCTCCCATTACCATGGTTTGTATTTCCTTCCACATCAGGTTGATTCGATTAGGTTTGTACAATTTATCATTCTGCATCGGACCGGCACGCTCAGTTTAGTGCCTTTTCAAACCGAATGAGTCCCGGCAGATTATCAACATTCTTCTTTTCGAGAAAAGGTATTCACAGCTGCTATCACAGTCACCACAATGATACCGATAATTACAGCTATTTTTCCGTTTACAGTAGGGCCTTCTCCGCTGGAGGCCAGCTTAAAGTTATGGCAGAATGCTGCACCCACAAACAGTCCCAGGAAAGTAATCGCGGAATCTGTATTGCCTTCACCGGTGAGAATCAGCTGACGAAGAGGGCATCCTCCCAACAGGCAACAGCCATAACCGGCCAGAAACATGCCCAGGAAATTCCACAGAATGCCGGTATGTGCCACAGGCTGACCTGCCATTCCCAAGGAAAATTTACCCATTACCAGATTACCTGCCAACGCAGTAACAAAAATCATCAGAAAGCCAATCAGCAATCTGCTTTCCCGAAACAATACGAAGTCTCTGATACCACCCACCATGCAAAGCCTTGTTACCTGGGCAATGGCACCAACGATCAGGCCGGCCAATAAGGAAATCCAGAGGGCAGCATGCTTGGCCCCGGGGCCTCCCTCAGCGGGTGTAAAGAACAGGATACCCGGAACAGCAATCAGCAGTATAAGCAAAAGGATTTGACAAATAGGCATAACCAATCCTTCTGTTTCTGTCTGTTTGTAACTTCTCTTTAAGGTATATCCCTTATTCAGAAAGAAAATGCCGGTCAATATGCCTGCCACAAATCCGACCAGTCCGGCCAGTGCGTTCATATCGCCGCCTGCAAGACGCAAAATCATACGGAAAGGACATCCCAAAAACATCAGGCATCCCACCATCACAAAAAATCCCAGCACAAAACGAGTGATAGGGGAAGAACCTCCCTTAGGGCGAAATTCCTTTCTTCCAAGTGCCATCAGGAACGAACCCAATACCAAACCAATAATCTCCGGCCTTACATACTGAACCGCCTCCGCTCTGTGCAGCCCTAATCCTCCGGCTGTATCTCTGATAAAGCATGCAATACAGAATCCCATATTGGCAGGGTTCCCCAACAGCACCAGACAGACTGCTACGATACCGATTATGGCTCCTGAAAGTCCAATCACTAATTTCTCATGTTTCACGTCCGGCTTCTCCTTCATCATCATTTGTACTGATAAAAATCATTACTTTTGTTATCATATCACATTTTTTCAGTACATGATATACTTGACCTATAGTCAGCTCATAAGATATTCATTACATTCAATAACGCCTCGGCGTTGCTGAAACCTACTGAAAAGCATTAGAAATCCCTTTTGAGAAATGTGTTCCCGACAAGGGCATATGAATAGAGCCACGAGGATGATATATGAAACGAATCTATTTTGATAACGCTGCAACCTCTTTTCCAAAACCGGATACTGTTCCTGCTGCCATGCTGCAATACATCACAAAGAACGGCTGTAATGTAAATCGCAGCAGTTTTTCCTCTGCCTATGAAGCAGAGGATATTCTGTATCAGACACGTCAAATGATATGTGACCTTTTTCACGGAGAGGACTGCAAAAATGTGGTGTTTACTTCCGGAGCAACTGCAGCCCTGAATATGTTGATCAAAGGATTATTGAAGCCCGGCGACCATGTGCTGGTTTCCTCCCTGGAACACAACGCAGTGATGCGTCCTCTTTGTCAGATGGGAAAAGAAAATACTTCTCCCAATCCGGAAGATATTACTTTTACACGGATTCCAGCCGATTCCCATGGGAAGCTTCTGCTTTCCACTCTGCCGAAGCTTCTTCGCCCCAACACCAGGGCCATAATCATTACTCACGCTTCCAATGTGTTCGGCACCGTGATTCCCTTGCAGGAAATAGGAGATTTCTGTCAGAAAAACAATTTGTTGTTGCTTGTGGACACAGCCCAGACAGCCGGACAGCTTCCCATTGACATGGATAGAATGCACATTGATGCACTTGCTTTTGCAGGGCACAAATCCCTGTTTGGTCCCCAGGGCATCGGTGGTTTTGTTCTGAAGGAACATATGATAGACAAAATCACGCCTCTCTTGGCCGGTGGCACAGGAAGTATCTCTCATACGGAAGAGATGCCCGCCTTTATGCCTGACAAGTTTGAGCCGGGTACCTTGAATATTCCCGGCATCTACGGATTACACGCAGGCCTTACTTACCTGAAAGAGACGGGGATAGAAAAAATATATGAAGCAGAAATGGCATTGACTAGACATTTTATACAAGAAGCCTTGCTAATTCCCGGCATAATCGTGTACGGACAGACAGAATCTTACGGGAAATCAACAACCCAAAGCTCTTTGTCCGATTGTGTTCCACAACTTCCGGTGGTATCTCTGGTGGTACGTAATCAGGATCCGGCGGAAACTGCGTTTTACCTGGAGCAGGAATACGGCATTCAGACAAGAGTAGGTCTTCACTGTGCACCCATTGCCCATAAAACCTTCGGTACTTATCCCACCGGGACCATACGTTTTTCTTTTGGGTTCCACAACACCTTGGAGGAAATGGAAATCTGCCTGGAAGCACTCCGGCAAGTGGTTCGTATTCCATAAAACCTCAGTCAGTCATGCCATCCCGATCCGATGCAAAAGCGTGCGCATCCTTGCGGAGCATTTTTACGTAATAGGAAATTCCTCGGAATTTCCTATTACGCCAAAAAGGGAGTTCGCTATTGCGAACTCCCTTGTCCATCTTTTCTGTTTGGAATTTGTCATACAGAGTTTTTTATACCTCAAATAACAGATCTGCATATGTAGGCATTGGCCAATACGCTTTATCAACCATCTTCTCCAGCTCATCTACAGGGCGACGCAATGCACGCATGGCCGGAGCAACCTGCTCATAGAAAAAGAATGCCTGCTCTTTGCCTACTGTCATTGCAGCAGCCTGTGCAACTGCTTCTTCCAATGCTTCCACAGCGTCCTGTGCTTCTTCCAGCTTGCCGGATATCTTGTTTGCCAATTTCTTCGTAACAGAGACTGTTACACCCATTTCCTTTAAATTGTTTGTGGTATCTGCCATGGAACCTATGTATTTGATCACCGCAGGAATAATCTGCATATTTGCCATATCAATCATGGTCAGTGCTTCAATGTTTTTACTCTTTGCATAGGTTTCATACAGAATCTCTGCTCTGGAATGAAGCTCTGCCTCTGTGAAGATACCAAACTTTTCAAACAGTTTGATCGATTTGGGTGTGGTAAGTGTTTCCACAGATTCTACCATGGAATGAATATTGGGTAATCCTCTTCTTTCTGCTTCCTCTTCCCATTCCTTTGCATACCCGTTACCATTGAAGATGATTCTCTGATGCTTTGTCATGTACTCTTTGATCAGATCATGCACTGCCATATCGAAATCTTCTGCTGCTTCCAAACGATCTGCTGCTTCGCAAAAAGCTTCCGCAACGATAGCATTCAATGTAGTGTTGGGGCTTCCGATAGAATCCGCACTGCCCACACTTCTAAATTCAAATTTATTGCCGGTGAAGGCAAAAGGTGATGTTCTGTTTCTGTCTGTTGCATCCTTTACAAATTCAGGCAATGTGGATACGCCTGTGTGAAGTACTTCACCCTTCTTCAGATTATCCGCTTTACCGGTTTCCACCAGCTGTGTTACCACATCCTCAAGCTGCTCTCCAAGGAAGATGGAGATGATAGCAGGTGGTGCTTCATAGCCCCCCAGACGTTCATCATTTCCTACATTTGCCGCACTCTGTCTGAGCAGATCAGCGTGGGTATCTACTGCTTTCATGATACAGGCAAGGATCAGCAGAAACTGGATGTTTTCATTGGGCGTTTTTCCCGGCTCTAACAGATTGATTCCCGTATCCGTGGTAATAGACCAGTTATTATGCTTACCTGATCCGTTCACTCCTGCAAAGGGTTTTTCATGAAGCATGCAGCGAAGGCCATGATAACCGGCCACTCTTTTCAATGTTTCCATAACCAGCTGGTTATGATCTACTGCAACGTTTGCAGATTCGTAAATAGGAGCCACTTCGTGCTGTGCCGGAGCTGCTTCATTGTGCTGTGTTTTAGAGGTAACGCCAAGCTTCCAGAGTTCTGTATTCACATCTCTCATGAAGGCACCCACACGTTCTCTGATGACGCCAAAGTAATGGTCATCCATCTCCTGCCCTTTGGGAGCCGCAGCCCCAAATAAGGTTCTGCCGGAAAACACAATATCCTCTCGCTGCAGTGCTTTTTTTGCATCTACCAGGAAATATTCCTGCTCCGCACCAACAGAAGGAATCACCTTCCGTGCATCGGTATTGCCAAACAATCGAACAATTCGAATAGCCTGTTTACTTAACGCTTCCATGGAACGGAGAAGAGGCGTTTTCTTATCCAAAGCTTCTCCTGTATAAGAACAAAATGCGGTAGGTATACACAAGGTAGGACCTGTGGCAGTTTCTTTGATAAATGCAGGGGATGTGATATCCCAGGTGGTATATCCCCTGGCTTCAAAGGTAGCCCGCAGACCTCCTGACGGGAAAGAGGAGGCATCCGGTTCTCCCTTGATCAGCTCTTTGCCGGAAAATTCCATGATCATTTTTCCGGTTTCATCCGGATGGGTAACAAAAGCATCGTGTTTTTCTGCTGTGATTCCTGTCAAAGGCTGGAACCAGTGGGTATAATGCGTAGCACCGTTTTCCACAGCCCAATCCTTCATTGCTTTTGCCACAACATCAGCAGCCTCTTTGGACAGTTCTCCGCCCTCGTTGATGATTTTGTTAACCTCCTTGAAGGTTCCTTTTGGCAGACGCTCTTTCATTTTTCCAAGTGTAAATACCTTGGAAGCAAAGAGTTCTTCAACATTTACCATTTCCATAACCCATTTTCTCCTTATAACCCCTACGGAGCTATTTTTGTGAATACGTATGACAACTTATTGCTCTGCCGGGTTCTCCACCCGCAGCAGATCATATTTCTCAGGGACAACTGACAAGGTAGCGTATAACCTCTGTCTGGAATGAGGACAGCTGTCAACAGAGAACCCCTCCTCTGTCTCCAGTGCCAGCACCTTTGCAGATACATTGGTGCCGTCAGGCTTCATAATCTCTATCTCATCACCCACGCAGAACTTGTTCTTCTGCTCAAACAATACTTTTCCCTGCTCCGTTACTTCCTCTACCCAACCCAGATAGATGAATTCGTTAATGTAAGTATTGTTATCATAAATCTGTGTATTTTCATCCGGTTTTCCAAAATAGAAACCGGTTGTGAACTGCCTGTAAGTACATTTGGATATCTCCGACTTGTACCAGTCCATATTGGCCAGGTATTTCTCTTCGGACTCCAGATAATCATCAATGGCCTTTCGATAAGTTCTTGCTACTGTGGCAACATACAGAGCAGTCTTCATACGGCCCTCAATTTTAAAACTATTGATACCCGCCCGGATCATTTCCGGAATGTGCTCGATCATGCACAGATCCTTGGAGTTAAAGATGTAAGTACCCCGTTCATTTTCATAAACCGGCAGGTACTCTCCGGGGCGTTTCTCCTCCACCACCGCGTACTTCCATCTGCAGGGATGTGTACAGGCACCATGGTTTGCATCCCGCCCTGTAAAATAGCTGCTAAGAAGACATCTTCCGGAGTAGGAGATGCACATGGCCCCATGAATGAAGCTTTCGATTTCCAGATCATCCGGAATGTGCTGCCTGATTTCCGCAATCTCGCGGAGCGAAAGCTCTCTGGCGGAAACCACTCTCTTTGCCCCCAGCTTATGCCAGAACAGGTAGGTCATATAGTTGGTATTATTGGCCTGGGTGGAGACATGAATCTCAATCTCCGGACATATCTCTCTGGCCATGGTGAACAATCCCGGATCCGCAATGATAAGCGCATCCGGTTTGATTTCCTTCAGTTCTTCTAAATACTGTCTTGCCCCCTCCAGATCATAATTATGGGCAAGAATGTTTACAGTCACATGTACCTTGGCTCCATGGGCATGGGCAAAGGCAATGCCTTCTTTCATTTCTGCCGGTGAAAAGTTCTTCGCTTTTGCCCGAAGCCCAAAGGCTTCGCCACCGATATACACTGCATCAGCCCCGAAAATAACTGCTGTCTTCAATACTTCCAGATTATTCGCAGGGATTAGTAATTCAGGTTTCAAATCCGGTTCGGTTCCTTTCTTACACTGACCGTAATGCCATCTCCCACCGGCAAAATAACGGTTTCCAGCTCCGGATGATGGGTCAGTTCATATAAGTAATCGCGCATTCTGGCGTGAATGGTTCTGTTTCTTCTGGTCACCGCAAAACGGGATTCTATCACATCTCCATCCTGCAGCACATTATCGGAAAGTAAAATCCCTCCTACCGGAAGTAATTTCATAATATCCGGCAGAAAATTGATATACTGTCCCTTTGCAGCATCCATAAAGATCAAATCGTAGGTTCCCCACAACTCCTTCAGGATCTCTGTTGCATCTCCCTCCAGCAAAGTAATTCTATCCGCTTTTCCATACTTTTCAAAGTTTGCCTTTGCAATGGGAATTCTCTTTTCATATTTTTCAATGGTAGTGATATGGCAATCATCGCCTGCATACTCACTCATCAGAAGTGCGGAAAATCCGATTGCCGTACCCACTTCCAAAATCTGCTTGGGTTTTTGCATTTGCAGCAGGAAACGCAAAAAACTCTGCATTTCTGTACGAATGATCGGGACATCTGTTGCCTTTGCATAGGCTTCCAATTCGTTCAGGTAAGGAGGGTTTCCCCGGTCAAAGGAATTGATAAACGTTTTCATTCTCTCGTCTATCATTCTGTTTCACCCTCTTCTTCCCCTTCATGAGCCATAATCGCTATCATCTCATCGGCTGTCATGGCTGTGTTCAGATCATAAATACCGGGCTTCTCATCGCCATGGTATTCAGAAAGCAGTTCCTGCAGGAAAAATACATTTTTGTCCCGAATCAGGCCTCTGTCTTCCAACATCTGGCCGATGGATTTGGCAGTTGCGTCTTCTGTAATCTCCACTGAAATGATTCTTCCCTCTCCTACCGACATGGGTTCTTCGGTAAAAATACGGTATCCGAAATCATAAGCTGCCGTTGCCCACTTGTACACATACATCACAATCACAATGGCAACCACTATTTTGATAATACTCTCCACGAAGGAGCCAATGATTTCACCAGCTTTCATGAAAACATCCTCTTTCTTTCCATACCTTCCCGACAACCATGGATTATCGGTTTTTGCATTTCACTTTCTATCCGGATCACTCAAAGTCCATTTCTTCAATCACCTGCAAAGAGACTTCCTGCAGCATTCTGCAAAGCGCCAATTCAGCTCCCAGGAAACGGTCCACCAAAGGATTTGCCCGGAATTCTTCATTTTCTCTTTCAAATGCATCTGCTGCATCCATCAGATCCTCTTCTCTGGTGTTGTGCTGCAAATCAAAATTTCTTTGCCGGAATTCATTTACCTTTCTGTAAAGCTCAGGATCCTGTTTTATAGCGTTTCTGGCTTCCGTATATTCAAGATAAATATCTGTTTTACGCAGAAGTTCTGCAAAAAGATGTGTTTCTTCCTTTATGTCGATGCTCATCATTGGTCACTAGCCTTTCTAAATCTCCATGATTACGGGGAGAATCATAGGACGTCTCTTTGTTTTCTTCCAAATGAAATTGCCAAGTACGTCTTTGATAACAGTTTTCAGTTTGCCCCAGTCTGTCTGCCCTCTGTCAAGACAACTCTGAATCGCATCATAGGCAAGCTCTCTGGCTTCATCCATCAGCTCATCGGATTCCTTCACATATACAAAGCCTCTGGATACAATTTCCGGTCCTGCCAGCAACTGATTTGTCATTTCCTCCAAAGACAACACAACGATCAGAATACCATCCTTTGCCAGATGCTGACGATCTCGTAATACCACATTTCCAACATCTCCTACCCCAAGACCGTCTACCAGGATAGTATCGGTAGGAACCTTTCCGGTAACCGTCGCTTCACTGTCATTCAGCTCCAGTACATCGCCGGAAGACAAAATGAATATGTTTTCTTTCGGAATGCCCAAATCTTTCGCTATATTCGCCTGGGCTTTCAAATGTTTATACTCTCCGTGCACGGGGATTGCATATTTGGGCTGCACCAGGGTATAGATCAATTTGATTTCTTCCTGACAGGCATGTCCCGAAACATGCACATCCTGGAAAATAACATCAGCACCTTTGCTGAGAAGCTCATTGATTACATTCGTAACCGCCTTCTCATTCCCCGGAATCGGGTTAGATGAGAAAATCACCGTATCGCCGGGTCCAATGGAAATCTTTCTGTGGGTGTTGCTGGCCATACGGCTAAGCGCTGCCATGCTTTCTCCCTGACTTCCGGTGGTAATAATAACCGTCTGTTCGTCCGGATAGTTTTTCAGCATCTCAATATCGATCAGGGTATTGTCCGGAATATGAAGGCACTCCAATTTGGAAGCAGTATCGATGATATTCACCATACTTCTGCCTTCTACAACTACCTTTCGCCCAAACTTGCAGGCAGTATTGATAATCTGCTGCACACGATCCACATTGGATGCAAAGGTAGCAATAATGATTCTGGTATCTTTGTGTTCCTGGAATAAGGCATCAAAGGTCTTTCCAAGGGTTTTCTCAGAAGGGGTAAAACCGGGTCTCTCTGCATTGGTACTATCACACATCAGTGCAAGAACACCCTTTTTCCCTAACTCCGCAAACTTCTGTAAATCGATCGCATCACCAAATACCGGTGTGTAGTCCACTTTAAAGTCACCCGTATGTACAATGGTACCCACAGGTGAATGAATGGCAAGGGCAGCTGCATCTACAATACTATGGTTTGTCTTGATAAATTCCACAGTCAGCTTTCCAAGCTCAATAGTCTGGCCAAAAGAAACCACTTCCCGTGTGGTAGTTGCCAGCAAATCATGTTCTTTCAATTTGTTCTCAATGATTCCCATGGTCAATCTGGTAGCATAGATAGGAACATTGATCATTTTCAGTACATAAGGAAGAGCCCCGATATGGTCCTCATGACCATGGGTTATCACAAATCCTTTTACCTTGTCCGAATGCTCCAGCAAATAGGATACATCGGGAATAACCAGATCAATTCCAAGCATATCGTCTGCCGGGAAGGAAAGGCCGCAGTCCACCACCAGAATACTGTCCTCATATTCAAATGCGGTGATATTGAGACCGATCTGTTCCAAGCCTCCTAGAGGAATGACTTTCAACCTGGAATCGGTATTTTTCACTTTCTTCTTCAAAACTAATCTCCCATTACTTTAAATCAATATCATCCAGTATGTTGGAAAAGACCTGTGCAACCGCTTCCAATTCTTCATCCGATTCCACAAACTCATACAAAGCTTCCGTTTCCTGTTCGGAGGACAGATCCTTCAGAATCATGGCGTCCCCATCGCCTTCTTCCGCATCAGTCACCAGAAGATAATCTACTCCTCCCAGTCTTGTCTGCTCCAACACATAAAAATCAACCGGACCGTTTCCGTCCGGGTCAAATGTAATTTTACCCACGTTTACTCCTTTCCGCTGTTCCTACGGAAATCAAGATATCCCTGCAAAATAAAGACAGCAGCAATCATATCTACATATTCCTTGCGGTTTTCACGTCTGATTTCAGCCTCCATCATAGCCTTGTCTGCGGCTACGGTAGTCAGCCTTTCATCCCACATGGTAACGGGCAAACCTGTTCTTCTCTCCAGTTTCTCTTTGAAATCTAAAGACAATTCTGCCCTGACTCCCATGGTATTATTCATATTCTTTGGCAATCCGAGTACGATTTCTGTCACTTCATACTCTTCGATCAGTGCTTCTATCCTGCTCAGGGTCTGTCGCAGGTGATTTTCATCTTTTCGTCTGATAATCTCAATTCCCTGTGCAGTAATAAAAAGTGGATCACTGATTGCCACGCCTACTGTCTTGGAACCGAAATCCAATCCCATAATACGACTCATTGTTTCTCCGTGTATTCGCTTACTTCCAGTTATTGTTCTTAATGTATTCTGTCAACAGTTCTTCTACCAGTTCATCCCTCTCCACCTTCATGATCAGGCTTCTTGCACTTTTGTGGCTGGTAATAAAAGTAGGATCACCCGACATAATATATCCAACAATCTGATTCACAGGATTGTAGCCCTTTTCAGTCAACGCTTCGTAGACTGTAGCGAGTACGATTTTAACCCCTGTTTCCGGTTCTGTTTCTACTTTAAAATACTGTGTGTTACCTAAGTCCTGCATTCGTTTTTGCTCCTTATTCTTCTGCTTCGTAAAATTACCCCTATTATTGAACATACTACTCTATTTTTCGGAAAATAGCAAGATTGGCCATTGGTCATAAAGTGTGCCGGCATACCCGGTTTTCAGCCAGTATCGGTAAAAACCGTTGCTAAATCAGAATATCATCTTCCAGAAAACCGGTTGGGACTTCTCTGTAAATCCTGCCTGACAGATCCTCTTCTGTTCTCCTGGCGAAGCGTACATATTCCTTCGTATGGCCGATCTGATAGAGCATCCCGTCCTTCTCTATACTTTCTTCATACAGAACTTCCACCGCTTTGCCCAGGAAGGATTCTCTGTATGCCTTCGACATTTGTGCCTCCATTGAGAGCAGTATATCACTTCTTTGTGACTTCACCGGTTCGGGCACCTGATCTTTCATCTCTGCCGCCCTGGTTCCCTGCCGCTTTGAGTATTTGAAAATGTGCATCTCATAGAAATGTATTTGATCCAAAAAATCTCTGCAGATGGCAAAGTCTTCTTCCGTTTCTCCCGGGAAGCCTACAATCACATCTGTTGTGATGGCCGGATTATCAAAGTATTTTCGGAGATATTTCACCCCCTCCATATACTCTGCCGCCGTATACTTGCGGTTCATTCTCTTTAATGTATCATCGCATCCGCTCTGTAAGGACAGATGAAAATGAGGACAGATCTTGGGCAATCCGGCAATTTCTCTTGCAAACGCTTCTGTGACAATACGAGGTTCCAGAGACCCCAGGCGGATACGTTCAATCCCCTCTACCTGATGTATGGACTGCACCAGGGATAACAATTTGCTCTCTTTCTCCGGAAAATCCACGCCGTAAGAGCTGATATGAATGCCCGTCAGAACCACTTCCCTGCAGCCGTTTGCAGCAATTGTTCTCACTTCCTGCAAAATATCCTCCTGCTCTCTGCTTCGCACCCTGCCCCTGGCAAAGGGAATGATGCAATAGGAGCAGAACTGGTTGCATCCGTCCTGGATTTTAATATAAGCCCTGGTATGCTCTCCGGGCTTGTCCAAATGCATGGTCTCATATTCACTGGTGTGGTTGATGTCAATGATATAGTCATGGTCGCAGAACGCTTCTACTTCCGATCCTTTCTGTTCCTTTGACGCAAAATAGGCGTCCAGGATTTCCACGATCATACCCTTTTTGTTATTCCCAATCGCTATATCTACAGACAGATCCTGTAACACCTGTTCTGTTCCGGTCTGCACATAACATCCTACGGCCACCACAACAGACTGAGGATTCCTTTTCTTTGCACGGTGCAGCATCTGTCTGCTCTTCCTGTCTGCTATATTAGTAACGGTGCATGTATTGATGATATAGATGTCCGCTGCTTCATCAAAAGGTACAATAATATATCCATTTTCTTGTAACTTTTGTTGCATTACATCCATCTCATATCCGTTCACTTTGCATCCCAGGTTATGTAATGCTACAGTTTTCATAGTATTCCTCCCATTTTTTGTGGTGTTTTATCATTGACTTTTATTACCTCAGACTTTAGTATTATAGCAGAAGGTATGAATATGAAGGAGGTAAATTCCAATGAAAACAGTTCAGATTTCTTTAAATTCAATTGATAAGGTTAAATCCTTTGTGAATGATATCACAAAGTTTGATTATGATTTCGATTTAGTATCCGGCAGATATGTCATCGATGCTAAATCCATTATGGGTATCTTCAGCTTGGATCTTTCCAAACCTATCGATTTGAATGTACATGCTGAGAGCAACATTGATGATGTTATGGAAGTTCTGAAAGCTTACATGATCTAATCAAAGTTGGCTTTGAAAGTTTAACGAGAATCACAATGAAACCCAGAGGTTGCCAAGCACATTCCTCTGGGTTTTCTTTAGCTCATCTTTAGGCTTACTCTCCTGTTACCTTGATAATCTCCCTGGTATCCAGAGCAGTCCGGTACAATGTATCAATCTTTTCAGACAGATTCTCTTCATGCCTTCTGATCACCTTCAGATTAGGCTTTGTTACAGGATGCTTCGCTACAAAGATCGTGCAACAGTCTTCGTAAGGCAGAATGGAGGTTTCATAAGTATCAATCTTTTCAGACACAGCAATGATTTCAACTTTGTCAGAACCGATCAGTGGTCTGTACACAGGCAACTCACACACCTCATTGGTAGCCATCAGGCTCTGCATCGTCTGAGAAGCCACCTGCCCAATGCTTTCTCCTGTGATCAACCCGAGACATCCTGTCTCTTTGGCAATGCTTTCGGCGATTCGCATCATGTATCTGCGCATGATGATAGTCAATTCCTCATGAGGACATTTCTCATAAATATATAATTGGATATCTGTAAAATTAATAATATGGAGATTGATGGGTCCCGCATATTTTGCAACCTTCTTCGCAAGATCAACCACTTTCTGCTTGGCACGCTCGCTGGTATACGGAGGTGCATGGAAATACACTGCTTCCAGTGTTACCCCACGTTTGGCAATGGTGTACCCGGCTACAGGGGAATCGATTCCGCCCGATAACAGCAGCATCCCTTTACCGCCGGTACCCACAGGCATACCGCCGGGACCGGGAATAATCGTGGAATACACATAAATCTGCTCACGGATTTCTACATAAACAGTCAGCTCCGGATGGTGTACATCTACTTTCATTTCCGGGAATGCATTTAAGATCACTTCTCCCAGATCAGCGTTGATCTCCATAGAATCTTTGGGATAATTCTTTCTTGCTCTTCTGGCCATTACCTTGAAGGTCTGGTTATGCTCGGTATAAGCTCTGTCCAAATATGCTACTACTTCTTCTCCCAGCTTCTCAAAGCCTTCGTCTTTCAGGGCAATCATAGGACAGATTCCCACAATACCAAATACACACTTTAGGCTCTCTACAGCCTCATCAAAATCAAAGTCTGTCAAAGCATCCACATAAATTCTGCCACCGGCTTTATGAACAGAAAACTGTCCTTCACAACGTTTCAGTGCATGGGTAATCTGACTGACCAGGGCATCCTCAAAAACGTATCTGTTTCTGCCTTTTACTGCAATCTCTGCATACTTTATCAAAAAAGAACGGTACATTATCTATTCCTTTCTTTCAACGGTGTACTAATGCCTTGTATAACGTCTGAGCAGGGGAATCAGCTCGTGTAACGCTTTAACAGTATAGCTAATTTCTTCCTCATTTGTAAATACTGAAAAGCTGAATCGAATGGTAGCGTCCAGAAGATATTTTTTCACACCAATTGCCAACAGGGTTGCCGAGGTCTGCGGCTTGTTGGAAGCACACGCACTTCCCGCCGAAACATAAATCCCTTTTTCCTCCAGTGCATGCAGCAGAACCTCACTTCTTACTCCTGCCACAGAAACACTTACAATGTGAGGAGCGCTGTCCTCATCCGTCTTACCATTCACGTACACTTCAGGGATATCACTGATTCCATCTATAAAAAGTTGTTTCAAGTGACGCATTCTGTTACAGTCTTCTTCCAGGTTAGCATACATTTTATCTGCCGCCATGGCCATGCCTGCTATACCGGGTACATTTTCTGTTCCGGAACGCATTCCCTTCTGTTGTCCGCCACCAAAAAGGATGGGAAGCACCCGCACCTTTTCATTGATATAAAGGAAACCGACTCCTTTTGGTCCATGAATCTTATGGGCACTGACAGATAACAGATCAATTTTCAGTTTTTTCGGATGAATCACAGCCTTACCAAATCCCTGCACCCCATCCACATGAAACACTATGTTGGGATGATAGCTTTTTACCACCTCTCCAATCTCCTGGAGGGGCATCAGAGAACCGATCTCATTGTTGGTATGCATAACAGATACCAGGATTGTATCCGGACGAAGTGCCCTTTGCAAATCCTCTATCCGCACCTGCCCCACTTCATCCACATCAAGATAAGTTACCTCAAAACCCTGTCCTTCCAAATACTGCATGGTCTGCAGAATCGCCGGATGTTCTATTTTTGTGGTAATCAGGTGATTGCCTCTTCTGGCATAAGCCATAGCCGTTCCGATCAATGCCAGATTATCGGATTCCGTTCCGCCTGAAGTAAACACAATTTCCTTTTCGTTAACCTTCAGGATTCTGGATAAAGTATCTTTTGCATAACGAATATACCGTTCTGCTTCAACGCCTTTCAGATGCATGCTGGATGGGTTTCCATAATCCAGCATCATAATCTTTGCTACATAATCTGCAACTTCGTCAAAGCATCTGGTGGTAGCAGAATTGTCTAAATATACTTCCATGTCCAAACTCTTTTCTTCCTAATAATATTTATGGTATGCCATTACTTCTCCAAGTGATACATCAGCCATGCCAGCACTGTCATACCGGCAGTCTCTGTTCGCAGAATACGCTTTCCCAAAGTAATCGGTTCCACGCCCACCTCTGAAGCCAAGGCTATTTCCGTTTCATCGAAACCGCCCTCCGGTCCGATAAATATGGCAATTTTTTGTCCTTCCCGGATTCTTTCAATGATCTCTTTTGTATGACTCATATCTTCTGCCAATTCGTATGGGATCAGTCTGACCTCCAATTCTTTGGCCATCTCCAATGCTTCGGCAAAAGACATCACTTTTTCGATCTTAGGAATGATCTTACGTTTACTCTGCTTGGCTGCAGCTTCTGCTATACCCTGCCATCTGTTCTGCTTTGCTGCGGCCTTTTTGTCATCCAGTTTCACAATACTTCGCCTGGTTGCCACAGGAATCACGGAATACACACCCAGTTCTACCGCTTTCTGAATGATCAGCTCCATTTTGTCTGCCTTCGGAAGCCCTTGAAAGAGATACACCTGTGCAGGCAATTCCACATCATTCTCCTTAATAAATCGCAACTTGCAGACTACTTCATCCGACAAAAGCTGTGCGACTTCGCAGCGGTACTCTCTTCCGTCTACACCATTACTGACAGCTATTTCTTCACCGATTTTCATCCGGAGCACATTTTTTATGTGATTTACATCTTCTCCTGTGATGACGATTCTATCCCCACAGATTTGTCCTTCTTCCACAAAGAACTGATACATACTCTCACTCCTACCATCAACAGCAGTGCAACCAGTACGCCGATACTGTCCACACCCACATCGCCTATTCTGCCTGCACGCCCGGGCACAAACAATTGATGAAACTCATCCGATACTGCATACCCAACTGCTATGCACCCAGCTATCCACAAATGCTTCCATATGGTCCATCCCCGGCAGTCCAACCACAGAAACAGGCCCATGGTCAACAGGAAGAACTCGGTTGCATGCGCAATTTTTCTGACCGTACCTTCCCACTTGTCCACCAGTTCCATAATGGCACTCTGATCCATCTCCCAATGAAAGAGAAAATTGGCCGTTGTGACAAGTGTTTCTGTCACACCACCACTTACTTCACCGGAATCATCGGAGGGTTGCGCAGAGAAGCAAAAAATCATCACCATCCATACGATACTGAATAAGGCAGCCATTTTTTGATATCTTTTCATATTTTATATCCGCTTATTTTTATCCGCTTTGCCGTTATTCCTTCCGGGCTGTCACACTGACCCATTCTCCCTGATATGTCACTTCCAGAACCTTCAATCCTGCTGCCTCTACTGCCTGAACCACCGTATCTTCCTTATCGTCAATGATTCCGGAAGTGATATAGACAGCACCTTTTTTCATCTGATTCACAATGACCGGTGTAAGGGGAACCAGCACATCGGCCAGAATATTTGCCATGACAATGTCATAGCATTCATAACCCACTTTATCCTGTACCTCTTTCTCTGTGATAATGTTACCGATCATCATGGTAAAGTCTTCCGGACGAATACCATTATTTTTCATATTATCGGCTACTGCATCTACAGCACATGGATCCAAATCCGTCCCCACTACCTTCTTCGCTCCGTACATCAACGCGAGAATTCCCAGAATACCGCTTCCGGTTCCTACGTCCAGCAAAACCGTATCCGGTGTAAGATATTTCTTCATCTGTCTGATACAAAGCTGTGTGGTCTCATGCATGCCGGTTCCGAAGGCTGTGCCGGGGTCAATATGCAGCACCATTTTATCCTGATCTTCTGCACTTACCTGTTCCCAGGAGGGAATCACCAGAAGATCGTCAATATAGAACTGATGGAAATACTGTTTCCAGTTATTGATCCAGTCAATATCTTCCGTTTCACCTAATGTAATAGTTCCTTCTCCAATATTCATGAAGAGTTTCAAATCTTCCAGTTCTTCCTGAACCTTATCGATAATCTCTTCCTTCGTCATTTCCTCTTCTGCCAAAAACAGTTTACCGTCTTCTTTCTCTTCTATGAAAAAACTCAGGTAGGCAATGCCGTCATCTACCGGTGCATCCGGAAGAATATCTACAAACATCTGCTCCTTTTCCAATGGCGTCAAAGGAATATTATCTTCAATCTGTGCCCCTTCCAATCCAATATCATACAGAGTACTGATAATAATATCTTCTGCCTCTGTGATGGTTTTAATTCGTAGCTGTAACCACTTCATATCTTTCTTCGCCTTTCTGTAGCGTCTGTTCTTATCTCATTTCCACCAACAACTTCTGATTGTCACATACATAAGTGCCTTCTTCTCTTATTCCATAACAAAATGATACTGTTTGCTGAAGAAGTCACCCATAGGTGGCTCAACCAGAATGCCCGCCTTCATCAGCAGATCGCCGGAATATACTTTATCAGTTTCTTCAAGGCGATACTTTGCATCCGGAGCAAGACCTGCCAGTCTCAGTTTGATGCTCTGCCTGTTTGGTCTGTACAGCACATTCATGAAAGTCATAAGACATTCTTTCTTATCCTTTGTGACGCATGCAAATGCATCATAATAATTTGTCTCACGGTAAGAAGCAATTCGATAGTAATCGCCCTCTCTCATGATCTCATTATATCGATGATACAGTTTGTTGCAGGCAGCCATTTTCTCCAAATCTTCTTCCGAAACCTTTGTAATATCCAGTTCATATCCAAAGGTACCTGCCATGGCGATATTGGCTCTTGTTTCAATAGGCGTTACTCTGCCGGTAGTATGGTTAGGACATACGCAGATATGCGCTCCCATGGTGCTCAGCGGATAAATCAGTGCCGTACCTTCCTGAATCCCCAGTCGCATAACCGGATCCATATCATCGGATGTCCAGATCTGTGGACTGTAATACAACATACCGGGATCAAATCTGCCACCGCCTCCGGAACAGTTTTCCAAAAGCAGATTTGGGAAATCCTGCAGCAGGCGTTCCTGCATTTCATACAGCCCCAGAACATATCGATGATAGAATTCACCCATATGCTCCCTGTCTAAGCCATAGCTTCCGATATCGCAAAGCGGCCTGTTCATATCCCATTTGACATATTCAATATTGGCACTTTCCAAAATAGCCTTTACACGACCATAAACACAATCTCTTACTTCTTTTCGTGTAATATCCAATACATACTGTTCTCTGGACATAGCGGGTGTTCTTCCGGGTACCTGGATAGCATAATCCGGGTGTTCCCTGAACAGATCCGAATCCGGAGAAATCATTTCCGGCTCAAACCAGATACCGAATTTCAGCCCTTCTGCATTCACTCTCTCTACCAGTTTCTTCAAACCGCAGCGAATCTTCTCTTCATTGACAAACCAGTCACCCAATGCACAGTTATCGCCATTACGTTTACCAAACCATCCATCATCCATAACCAGCATTTCAATCCCTACTTCATGGGCTTCTCTGGCAATATCCACCAGTTTGTCATCATCAAAATCGAAATAAGTTGCTTCCCAGTTATTGATCAGGATCGGTCTCTTCTGATGCAGATATTTGCTGCGGATCAAATGATTTCTGTACAGATCATGGTAGGTTCTTGTCATATGACCGAGACCGGTATCCGAATAGACCATAACCACTTCCGGCGTTACAAAAGCAGCTCCCGGATCCAGCACCCATTCAAAGCCGGTTGGGTTGATTCCCATGCTCATACGTACATAGCCATGCTGGTTCAATTCTGTCTCGGCAATGAAGTTACCGGAGTATACGAAATTCATTGCATATACCCGGCCTTCTGTTTGGCTTGTCCCGTTGGTGGTCAGCATCATAAAGGGATGATTTTGATGGCTTGTTTCACCACGTAAAGAAGCAACGATATGCTTTCCTTCGGTTACCGGTCGTCCGGTAATATCCCTTTCCCTTGCCCAGGAACCATGTAATGTATACAAAGAAAATGCTTCATTGTCCATGTCCAGACAGGTACTGAGTACCCGTTCCAGATAAATCTTCTCTTTTCCTTCATTGACAACCTTCACGCTGCGAATGATTGCATCGGAATCTTCAAAAACAGAATATCTCAGATAAACTTTCAGACATAGCAACTCATCCTTCAAACAGATTTCAAGTGTCTTAGCCGCCCCATGTTCGGAAGGAAATGTGGATGGCAACCCTTCCAGTGCCGGTTTTCCATCCATTATTTCATAGCTGTCATAAACCAGTTCACAGGCATGATATCCGCCTTCCGTCCGAATCATCAAAGGAGTGTCACGAAAATCTCCCACTCCTCCGGCGGAATATTCATGACAAAGAGAATCCATTTTTTCCACCTTTTCCCGGTTGAACCAGTATTTTTCAAACTCTGTTTCATACGGTGCACGTAACAAATACTGCACATCCGTATCTTCCAATTTGGAACCATAATAGGCATGTGCCAGATAACGGTCGTACGCCAGTCCCATTAGATATGTTGTGTTATTTGTCTGAATTTCAAAAATCTTTTTTGCTTCGTCAAAATGGATTCTCATTGTTTAGCCTCCGTTTTTTTCACTTACATTTTGGTTTTTTACTTCCTCGTTTTAAAGTGGAATCATATCCGACTAAAAAACACACTTATATGTATTTTACTGCGTTCCGACCTTCAGCACAACCGAAACCTCTTTTATTGGTACACAATGTGGGCTCCAATAATCTGCCCTTCTCCCAATCCACAGCCGAAGGTATACTTGTCAATGGTGCTTCCGGGAGTTTTGGTGCAGATCAACCTCTGTCCGGTAGCCGTGTATTCCACTCTTCTTGCATGATCCGAATGCCCACCGTAAATCTCACATGCACCGCAATAGCTGCAGGAGCGACAGTTATCCGGGACTCCCGTGTAGCTGTTTCCATGGGTATGAGGGCTTCCCCAGTGCCAGGAAATCGGTTCGTAACGATAGTCTGTATAGGTATATGTTTCATAACAGGAGGAACCATGATTATGATAAACCGGACTGGTAAAACATCCCCCTTCATGATCACAGTACCTCTCCTCTCCCGTCTGCGTTCCGTTGGCGTCTGTATGATGATGATAATCGTAGGAAATGGTTCCGGGAAGATACTGGGTTTCTGTTCCTAGATAGAGTGTCTGAGGAATGGCCAGAATACCATCTTTTATCTGGGTAAAGCTTGCATCCTGGGGGATTTCTACCCCTTTTGTGAGCAGCGCGGATGCCAGAATACTTTTACCGCTACTCACAGATTGAAAAACCTGATCAAATTTTCCCTGCATCTGACCGAATTGTTGTTCCATATAGGTTAGCAATGATTGATTCCCATTTCCCATATCCGAAAGAACCTGTTGAAAGTACTGATTATTATTGGCAGTCATATCCTGAAACAAGGTGTCCATATTTGTCTGCATCAAATTCTGCTTTTCAGAAAAGCTGGAACTCAAATCAGCATATTGTTCGGAAATACTTGTATGTAGGGAATCGTATTGTGTATTCATATGATTGTTCAGCGTCTGATATTGATTATCCACAGCATTATTCAACGAATCATACTGGCTTGTCATCTGTTCCGACAGTTCAGTAACATTTTTGAACACTTCATTCTGTATCGACTTGGATGCTTCTGCCAACTGTGTGTCATTTCCCTTTCTCAATTCCTCTGCAACCAGTTTCAATCGGTCCAGTACATCCTTCGTATTATCCTGATCCTGCTTATTCAGATATTCTATCAATGTTTTTAATTCATCTGAAGAACTACTATATGTTTTTTCAATGGCTTGAAATTGGTCCGTCAATTCCTTCATTTGGGATTCCAGAATAGAGACCGTATTCTCCTGATTGTTTTCTAACGAATTCTGAATGGTCTGAATCAATATTTCACTATTCTTAATATTTTCCCGGATTTTTTCCAGATATTCCGCCGTAGCAGTAATCTGAGCCATGGAATATGTATCTAACGATGCTTCATACTCTTTTGTCAATTCCTGTAGGATCGTTTCTGTTTCTGTCACCAATTCCTTTTTTTGTGCCAGCTGGTCCGTTAACATCTTGATCTCTGATTCCATATCAGAACGCAAGGCCCCTGTTTCTTCCAGCAGAACAGTTTTCTGTTCTCTTGAGAATTTCCTGTCTCTGGAAGACTGGGTCAACATACCCAGGAATATCAACAAAGCCAAAAAGGCAAAACAGCCTAACGTAACAAAAAATTGTAAAGGTTTCTCTTTCACTTTTACTCGTATTTTCTTAATATGGTTTCCTTTCATGTTTCCTCCTTCACAAAGATCTCACACAACTCTTCTTCGCGCTCTCCGGATACAAAAACGAATACTATCCTCCTTTCCTATACTTTTTCTCCATTCATATTGGGTGTCCTGCAGCGAAATGCCGCTTATAAAATTGCTCAGAATAAGCAATTTGGCAGATGAATTCTGCAATGGATGTTTTTTACTATAACACAAAGAAAAATCCCTCGCAACCCGAAATTGCGAGGGAAAATAATTGGGAGGTTTACTATCTAAAATAAGGGAATCATTTCTGCATATAAAAAGGGAGGATGCCAGATAAGAAAACTTACCTGGCATTTTTATTATGAAAAAGTTTCTATTAACTTGTGGTCTGCTTCTTTGTTTATGATGTTAGTATATATATGGAAAATGTCAAAACAATGTTTTTGCAGTAACAAAACATTAAATAAATTATGAACAATCTGTAAACGCACTATTCAGAACCATGCAAATATTCATAACAGCAGACATCATGCTCACATAAATAGCCGCTGTTATATACACTTCAAACACCATAAAATTGACTGTATAAGGGTTTTTCTGTATAATGTGAACTGTTCAGAGCCATGCAGATTTCATAGGAAATGACCTTGTGCTTGCACAAAAGGGCATTTCTTATGGAATCTATAGGGCGAGAGCCCCTCACCGAGGAAATGCATCGTATTTTCGAGGTGGACTCTGAACAGTTCAGAGTCTTTCAAACGACTCGCAACAGATTATATTCAAAATCGACGCTCCGCGTCAGAATCGAGGCATATTATGTGCGGTATTGTAGGATATTTAGGAAAAAATCAGGCTGCTCCCATTCTTTTGGATGGTCTTTCTAAGCTGGAATACAGAGGATATGATTCAGCAGGTATCGTTGTCCGTGACGGCGAAAATCAGGCTGAAGTGGTAAAAGCAAAGGGAAAACTGATCAACCTTTCCGAAAAAACCAACAACGGTCTTGACGTAAAAGGTAACTGCGGTATTGGTCATACCCGTTGGGCTACACACGGCGAACCTTCAGAGGTGAATGCGCATCCACACGTATCGGATGACATGAACGTGGTTGCCGTTCACAATGGTATTATTGAAAACTATCAGGAATTGAAGGAAAAGCTGACAAAGAAGGGGTACTCCTTTTATTCACAGACCGATACAGAGATTCTGACCAAATTAATTGACTATTATTATAAGAAATATCAGATTGGACCAATCGATGCCATTGCAAAGACCATGGTACGTGTACGCGGTTCGTACGCCGTTGCTGTGATGTTTCACGATTATCCAAACGAAATCTACGTTGCAAGAAAAGATTCTCCCATGATTCTCGGCATTAACGACGGGGATTGCTTCCTTGCTTCTGATGTTCCGGCCATCTTGAAATACACCAGAGACGTGTACTATATCGATAATCTGGAAATGGCGCGTCTCCACAATGGACAGATCGACTTCTACAACCTGGATGGGGATATTGTGCCAAAGGAAACCTCAGAGATCAAATGGGATGCGGCGGCAGCTGAAAAAGGCGGCTATGAACATTTCATGATGAAGGAAATCCACGAACAGCCCAGAATCATTGCCGAGACCTTCAACTCTGTTTGCAAGGATGACAAGATTGATCTTTCTTCCGTTGGATTAACTACTGAAGAAATTGAAAAGATATCCAGCATCTACATTGTAGCCTGTGGTTCCGCCTATCATGTAGGCGTTTCCGCGCAGTATATTATTGAAGATCTGGTTAAGGTTCCGGTTCGCGTGGAGCTTGCTTCCGAATTCCGATACAGAAAGCCCATGCTGACGGAAAATGATTTTGTCATCGCCATCAGCCAGTCAGGAGAAACCGAGGATACCAAGAAGGCGGTAGTCCTTGCCAACGAGTTGGGTGCCAATACTCTGGCAATCGTTAACGTGGTGGGTTCCTCCATTGCAAGAGAAGCCGGCAATGTGTTCTATACACTGGCAGGTCCGGAAATCTCTGTAGCCACAACAAAGGCCTACAGTGCCCAGTTGATTGCCATTTATTCCATTGCTGTTGAGTTTGGCCGTGTTAAGGGTACCATCGATGAGGCAAAATACAAATATTACATTGATGAGATCAAAGCCATTCCTGACAAAGTGGAAAAAATCATTGAAAGCAAAGACAGAATCCAGTGGATCGCAAACAAATTTGCCTACTCCCATGACGTATTCTTCATCGGCCGCGGCCTGGATTATTCCATTTGCATGGAAGGTTCCCTGAAAATGAAAGAGATCAGTTATATCCACTCCGAAGCATACGCAGCCGGTGAACTGAAGCACGGACCTATCGCTTTGATTGATGACGGTATCTTGGTTGTATCCTGTCTGACCCAGGAGGATTTATACGAAAAGACCACCAGCAACATGACTGAAGTGAAAGCAAGAGGTGCTATCCTGCTGGCAATCACCACCTACGGACATTACAACATCGAAGATAATGTCGATTATGTTACATACATCCCCAAGGCTGACGAGCATTTTATGCCAAGCCTTGCCGTTATCCCCATGCAGCTGATGGGTTATTACTTAAGTGTTGCCAGAGGAATTGATGTGGATAAGCCAAAGAACCTGGCAAAGAGCGTAACAGTGGAATAATCTGAGAATCGGATCACAGAACAAAGAATATCGCAACGCGATATTCTGCGCCGCTTTTGCGTCGCGTTAA
>CALZKI010000006.1 GCA_945787995.1 uncultured Lachnospiraceae bacterium
AACGGCCAGGGACATTTACAGTTCAGATCCTTCACATTACACGTGTAGGTTTATCATGTCGCACAAAGCTGCGACGTGCACCTCGCCCTCAATAATGCCCGGGCGTTATTGAATTCGTGTGTGCTATTGCATGGGGAGCGGTTATGCAACAGGAGAAATTGATTTCAAAGCGAAAAAAAAGGGGAATGCTGGCACTACAGATCTTGATATATTTGTTTTTGGTGTCTGTGATCATTCTTTGCAACAACCCGAATTCACCAATTCATATAGAACGTGCCAGTACCTTTTCCGGGGTGATTACTGCGTTTGAATTTATGGTGGCCATCTGGATGACGTTAACAGATGCTAAGGTGGGTGGCAGAATTGCCATTGGACTGCTGGGCTTCTCAGTGTTTTCGGCGGCTGTGAGTTTGGTTAAAACCCGTGACGGAGCAGCTGCTCCCGGTGTGTGTTTGATGATAGCGGCTATCATTGCCATTATGTTGATTCGACACGGTATCAGGAAGGAACAGGAACTGTCCAGTATTGATATGCTCACAGGCATAGCCAATCGCCGCAGTATGGTTGCCATGATTCGCGAATATGTGGAGCGCAGGGAACCGTTTTATCTCTTGTATATGGATTTGGATCATTTCAAGTACCTAAATGATATTCAGGGACACGAAAAAGGAGATAGGGTTCTGAGACAGGTAGTCGAACTATGGCAGACGGTGGACTGTAAGCAGGCTACCCTGGGCAGACTGGGCGGCGATGAATTCCTTTGTTTGGTTTCCCGCAAGGAGCAGGTGGATATTGAGGATCTGGCTGGTCAGTATGTAAGTGCACTTTCCGGTTGGAGAGATGATGACAGATACTCCGGATTTTACCTGTCGGTAAGCATCGGTATTGCCGCCTATCCCGAAGATGCACGCACCGGCAAGGAGATCCTCCGAAAAGCGGACATTGCCATGTACAGTGCCAAGAAGGATGGCAGAAACAGTTATTGTAAATATGATGCCTGGTTTGACAGAGCCTTTCTCCGGGAACAGAATGTGGAGATCATATTACGAGAGGCTTTTAAGAATCACAAGTTTTACCTGGTCTATCAGCCCCAGTTTGAGACGAACACAAAGAAGATACATGGTTTTGAAGCATTGATACGTCTGAATAACGGAAACGGAGAGCAGATTGGCCCGGGAGAATTTATTCCGGTGGCAGAAAAATCAACATTGATTATCGAAATCGGTGAGTTTGTTCTTCGGGAGGCAACCAAGGATTTTGCACCCTACATGAGAGAACACAGGGATTTGACGTTATCCATCAACATTTCTGCAAAACAGATTCTCTCAGACAACTTTGTGGAATTGGTTCGGGGAATTCTGGAAGAAAACAATTTCCCGGCAGAGTGTCTTGAAATTGAGATTACAGAATATTGTCTCATGGATGCAACGGAGGAAGCGATTGCTGTAATCAATGAATTGAAACAGACAGGCATTCATTTGGCTATGGACGATTTCGGTACCGGATATTCTTCCCTGTCCTATCTGACAAAATTGCCCATTGATATGATCAAGATCGATAAGAGTCTGATTGATACAATAAGTGAAGGTGAAATTGTTAGTGCGATTATTTCTATGGGACATGCCCTTGGCTGCAAACTGATTGCAGAGGGGGTGGAAGAACAGAAACAGGTGGAGCTTCTTGCACAGAAAGGATGCGACTATGTGCAGGGCTTCATTTGGGGGAAACCCATGAGCTTTGATAAAGCCCTGGAAACGGTGTCATTCAATAAGTAAGTACAAAGAAAAGAAAAGATAAAGTGATGCATCGGAAGATGATCGCATATCTGAAAGGGGGATTCTTATGCAGGAATTAAAGACAAAACTGGACGCATCGCTAAGCGAAAAGAGAGAAGCATTGTCAGAAAGAGCGGAAGAACTGGCAGAGAAAAAGGCAGAAATGGCAGAGAAGCTGGAGGAGCGTGCTGCCAGGGATAGGGAAAAGGTTCAGGAACTGAAAGAAAAAGCCGATCAGTTGATTCACAACGGAGAAGAAATGAATTTCTTTGAGAAAAATGAGTATGAGGTATGTGGCAGAATCTGTAAGATTCTGATGTGGATGACATTGGTCTTCCCCGCATTGATTATCTTTTCGGTGGTTGGAATTTTTCAGATTACAATTCCCGAACTGATTGTTACCAGCGCCATTGGAGTGGTATGTACCTTCTCTCCCGCTATTTTATACAAGAGAAAGGTGAAGTTTGGCTTTATCAAGTATTATTCCATCATTGCTCTTGCATTGCTGGTGGCAGTCATGGCAAGCAATTATCATATCGGTATTTATCTTACTTATCCGCTTGTAGTGGCTATGAGCTGTATGTACTTTGATATCGTATTTACGAAGAAGGTTTCTGTCATCGGATATGTGTGCATGGCAGTGGCCATGATTTTCAGATCCGGTAACGCTGATCTTGGAGAACGCACCAGAGTCTCATGGTATATTGCCTACACTCTTGGGTATACCATCGAGTATATTGCCATGAGTGCTGTATTTATTGCAACAACGGCACATGCAAGAAAGTTGCTTGAAAAACTGAACATTTCCGAACATGTGCAGGAAGTATTGGATCAATGTGGACAGGCAGCAGAAAGCTTGTCCGACACGATGACGGAATTGGATGAGACTATTAGAACTACTCTGGACAGCAATGTGCAGATTGAAGAACAGGCAAATAAAACCATTGCCAGCTGCCGGAATAATCTGGAGAGTGTGGAACAGACCGGAGAAAGTATTGGCAAGATGAATGAAGGTCTGGAGGAAATCAGTAAGACTGCAGAAGAAATGATCCGGATTGCAGAGGATTCCTATCATAGTGCAGAGAATTACCTAAATATTATGGAAGATGCAGTGAAGGCTATGCAGGATATTGATGCTTCCGGAGAAAAGATTAAAGAAGGTATGGTTCATGTACATGATTGTGCAGAACAGATTAGTGCGTTCACTAATACCGTTATGGGTATTTCTAACCGAACCAATATTCTTGCGCTCAATGCATCTATTGAGGCCGCAAGAGCCGGAGAACAAGGAAAAGGCTTTGCTGTGGTTGCTGCTGAAGTGGGTAAACTTGCCGAAGAGTGTCAGAGAGCAACGCAAAGTATTACGGAGCAGGTTGCAAAGATGCGCTCTGACGTGGATGCTGCAACAGAAGCGGTAATCAAAAACAAGGATCAGGTGGCAGCAGGAGAGAACGCGATTCAGAGTGCGAAAAATGAAGCCGGTAATATTCTTGCACTGCAGACAAAATCCACGGATAAGGTTCATGAAGTGCAGGAAAATCTGCAGAGCATCCTTTGCTTCCAAGCCAACGTGACCTCCATGGCAGAGCGTATGGGTGCTGTTACGGAAGAATCTTTGGACCAGGCACAATTGATCCAGACTGCTATTGAAGCACAGGCAAAAAGTGAGAAGATTATGCAGAATGTCTTTAGCAAAGTGCAGGAGGTTTCCGATAACCTTTTGAAGATCAGTAATGATTCTGTGCAGGCGTAAATGAAATAGCATGATAGTATACTATTTACAAGAAGAAAAAGACATAGAAATAAAGAAACTGAAACACCTACCACAAACGGGTAGGTGTTTTCTTGAGTAAGTGAGAGGGTGTATTGTGTGAGATCAAGTAAGTATCTGGTTACAGACAAGAAGTTTTATAAAGAAGCGGCGGCAATAGCCATTCCCATTTCTCTCCAAAGTATGATTACCATGGGAGTCAATCTGCTGGATAACATTATGGTGGGAAGTCTGGGCGAGACTGTTATGTCAGCCACAGCTCTGGCGAATCAGTATGTCAATATTTTTCATATTTGTTGTATGGGGATCGGGATGGGAGCGAGCGTTCTTACGGCGCGCTTTTTCGGCATGAAGGATGATTTGAATCTGAAAAGAGCGCTGACGATCATGCTTCGTTTTTGTTTTGGATTATCGCTGTTATTTACAGTACCTGCCATCCTCACCCCGGGAACTTTGATGCGTGTGTATACGCCGGATCAGACGATTATTATGGAGGGAATGAAATATTATCGATTTATCTGGCCGTGCCTTATTCTGCAGGGACTGTCACTGACCTGTACCCTGGTGCTTCGAACAACAGGACAGGTACAGCTTCCCCTGTATACTTCTCTTGGAGCTTTTTTTGTCAATGTTTTCTTTAATTACATTTTGATTTTTGGAAAATTGGGAGCTCCCAGATTGGAGATTATGGGAGCTGCCATCGGAACACTGTTAGCCAGAGTGTTTGAATTCCTTGTGATTTGCGGATATCTTTTCTTTATTGATCAAAAGATTGGCTATCGATTCAGGGATTTGTTCATGAAATGTGACAGCCTGATGAAAGAATATATCACCATCAGCATTCCGGTGTTTGTTTCCGATACGTTGCTTGCATTCGGCAATTCCATGGTTGCCGTTATCATGGGGCACATCGGAAAAGAATTTGTATCTGCCAATGCCATAACGACCGTGACACAGCAGCTGAGTACTGTGTTGATTCAGGGCATTTCACATGCCGGCTGCATTATGACAGGACATACTCTGGGGCGGGGAGAAACAGAAAAGGCCATCACCCAGGCATGGACTTTTTATATTGGAGGTTTTGTGTTTGGAGCAATTGGAGGTATCATCATTTTGCTTTTGGCCGACCCCGTTATTGCCATGTATCGTATCACGGATACCACAAAGGCAGTTGCAAGAGAATTGATGTATTCCATTGCCCTTATTGTGATGTTCCAGGCCACCAACAGTATTATGATGAAGGGGGTTCTTCGAGGCGGCGGTGATACCAGATTCCTTATGGTTGCGGATATCTTCTTTCTGTGGGTGTTATCTATTCCGCTGGGGGCACTGGCCGGGCTGTATTTTCATATGTCTTCGTTCTGGATTTACTTTTTTTTGAAAATCGAACATGTGATAAAAGCTATCTGGAGTGGGATAAGATTGAAGAGCGGACAATGGATTAAAGTGATTGACGGGAGATGAGAGGGATGCTTTTTTGAAAATAACCTGTTTGAGGCACTTTAGTAGCCCTTGAAAACAGGGAATTTCCATAGTAAAATGTAGGATAATTGTTTATAAGATATATACATGAATAAGGTAATTCGTGTAACACATATGAAAGTTGGAGGAGCAGCTGTTATGGCACTTAGTAAAAAGCCTGTTACCGGTATGAAGGATATTCTGCCGGAGGAAATGAAAATTCGTGACTATGTGATCAGTGTGATCAAGGAAACCTACGCATCCTTTGGATTTACATCCATTGAGACTCCCTGCGTGGAAAATATCGCTAACCTGAACTGTAAAGCCGGCGGCGAAAATGAGAAACTTATTTTCAAAATCCTGAAAAGAGGTGAGAAACTGAAATTGGAGCAGGCTTCTTCGGAAGAAGACCTGGTGGATGGCGGACTGCGATATGACTTAACGGTACCGCTTGTACGTTATTATTCCAATCATGCCAATGAACTACCCGCTCCTTTTAAGGCATTACAGATGGGCAATGTATGGCGTGCGGACAGACCACAGCGTGGCCGTTATCGTCAGTTTATGCAGTGTGACATAGATATTCTGGGGGAGGCAAGCAACCTGGCTGAAATCGAGTTGATTCTTGCAACCACCACCACTCTTGGAAAACTGAATTTCAAAAATTTCCAGATCCGTATCAATGACAGAAGAATCCTGAAGGCAATGGCTGCCTACAGCGGTTTTTCGGAAGAAGATTACGACACTGTTTTCATTATTTTGGATAAAATGGATAAGATCGGTCTTGATGGTGTAAAAGCGGAACTGGTAGAGGCCGGTTTTGATGAAGCTATTGTGCAAAAGTACACAGAGCTCTTTGCAAAGATGGAGCAGGCTGAGGATTCCATTGCCTGGATTACAGAAACAGTTGGAGATTTCCTGGAGGAAGGTGTGAAGGACAGCTTCCGGGAGATTATTGACAGCGTACAGGCTACCAAGGGTGATTTCTTTGAACTGGTATTTGATCCTACACTGGTAAGAGGTATGTCCTACTATACAGGTACCATTTTTGAGATTGCCATGCCTGAGTTTGGCGGCAGCTGCGGCGGCGGTGGCCGTTACGATAAGATGGTTGAGAAATTTACCGGCAACAGTGTGCCGGCATGTGGTTTTTCCATCGGATTTGAAAGAATTATTCTGCTTCTGATGGAAAGCGGTTTTCAGATTCCGGATGAGAAGCAGAAGGTTGCTTACCTGTTAGAAAAGGGACTTCCTCATGATGTGCTTTGTGATGTGATTGCAAAGGCCCAGGAAGAGAGAAAGGCTGGTAAACAGATTCTGGTAGCTCGTATGAATAAGAACAAGAAATTCCAGAAGGATCAGTTGATCGCGCAGGGATATGAAGATTTTAAGGAATTCTATAAGAATCCCATTCAATAAGTTGTTCCATGTTTCCTGTGTCGGGAACGCAATTCCGAAATGGTTCTATGGAGAAATACACAGGTTGCATTTTATTTATTTGTAAATAGCATTCGTGATAACGAGGAGGAATAAAATCATGGCAGAGTCTATGAAAGGTTTGAAGAGAACCTGCAGATGCGCAGAGCTTTCTGTGGCAAATGTGGGGCAGGAAGTAACGGTAATGGGCTGGGTAGCTAAGCAGAGAAACAAAGGTGGTATCATCTTTGTTGATATGCGCGACCGTTCCGGTATTTTACAGGTAATCTTTGAAGAAAGTGACTGTGGCAGCGAGCATTTTGAGAAGGCTGCCGGGATCAGAAGCGAATATGTCATTGCAGTAACCGGTATGGTTGAAAAACGTTCCGGTGCAGTGAACGAGAATCTGAAAACAGGAGAGATTGAAGTTCGTGCCAAGTCCATTCGCGTGCTGTCCGAATCGGAGACGCCACCGTTTCCTGTAGAGGCCGATTCCAAAACAAAGGAAGAGATCCGTTTGAAATATCGTTACCTGGATCTGAGAAGACCTGACATCCAGGAGAAAATGATGTTACGTAGTAAAATAGCAACAACCATGAGAGCATTCATGGCAGAGGAAGGTTTTATCGAGATCGAGACTCCTATCCTCTGTAAATCCACGCCGGAAGGGGCCAGAGACTATCTTGTTCCAAGCCGCGTGCATCAGGGCAGCTTCTATGCATTGCCTCAGTCACCACAGCTGTATAAGCAGCTTCTTATGTGTTCCGGTTATGACAGATATTTCCAGATTGCGAAATGCTTCAGGGATGAGGATCTTCGCGCAGACAGACAGCCTGAATTTACACAGGCTGATATGGAATTGTCTTTTGTAGATGTTGAGGATGTACTGGATGTCAATGAAAGACTGATTCAGAGAGTATGCAAAGAGGCCATCGGTCTGGAGGTAAAGCTTCCGTTACCGAGAATTACCTGGCAGGAAGCTATGGACAGATACGGTTCCGACAAGCCTGATACCAGATTCGGTATGGAACTTGTGGATGTGTCCGAAGTGGTAAAGGATTGCGGTTTCGGCGTGTTTACCGGTGCTCTTGAAAATGGGGGATCGGTGCGTGGTCTGAATGTAAAGGGCCAGGGAGCAATGCCGAGAAAGAAGATCGATGCCTTGGTTGATATGGCAAAGGGCAGTGGGGCAAAAGGTCTTGCATACCTTTGTATCGGCGAAGACGGCACAATCAAATCTTCCTTTACCAAATTCCTGACAGAAGAGCAGGTTACAGACCTGATTCGTGCCATGGGCGGTGAAAACGGCGACTTGCTGTTGTTTGCTGCTGACAAAAATAATATCGTCTGGGGCGTACTGGGCCAGTTGCGTCTGGAGCTTGGAAAACAGCTTGGTTTGTATGATCCAAACCAGTTTAATTTCTTGTGGGTAACGGAATTCCCGCTTCTCGAGTGGAGTGATGAAGAAAACCGTTTCATGGCAATGCACCATCCGTTTACCATGCCTATGGAAGAGGACTGGCAGTACATCGATTCCGATCCGGGACGGGTACGTGCAAAAGCATACGATATCGTGTTAAACGGTGTTGAACTTGGTGGCGGTTCTGTGAGAATCCATCAGGATGATATCCAGGAAAAAATGTTTGAAGTACTGGGCTTCACAAAAGAACGTGCATGGGAGCAGTTTGGCTTCCTGCTTACCGCATTCAAATACGGGGTACCGCCTCACGCAGGACTTGCGTATGGTCTGGATCGCTTTGTTATGCTTCTGACACATGCAGACAGCATTCGTGAAGTGATCGCCTTCCCGAAGGTGAAGGATGCTTCCTGTCTGATGACGCAGGCACCCGGCGAAGTAGATGAGACGCAGCTGGAGGAATTGGGAATTCAGATTACTCCTGTCATGGAAGAAGAGTAGTCTGCCTACAGTTCGGAGAGAACCTGATCGGCTATTATTCGTCTCTATTGTATGCGAAGCCGGTCAAGAATGAAGATCAGAATGGAGAGTTGCTATATGGATATGGGTGCAGCATTCAAGATGATGGGACTTTGGAATCGCTTTAAAAACAATCACCCCAAATTCCCCGCATTTATGAAAGCAGTTATGCAGAATGGTATCACAGAAGGTACTGTTTTTGAAGTGAATGTTACCACTGCGGATGGAAAAACCATCAGCAGTAATATCAAAATTTCTGCAGATGATATGCAGATTATTCAAGAATTGAAAGAGTCCATGCCCGGCCGTTAGTCGGGGATGCCGGGGGGACGGATACCTATGAATAAACATCAAGTGAGACAATCATGCCTCCTGTTTCTGGCAGCATTTATATGGGGTGTTGCCTTTGTGGCACAAAGCAATGCCATGGCCTATGTGGAGCCGTTTACTTTTATGGCTGTGAGAAACTATATCGGTAGTTTTGTACTGGTCATTTATCTGCTGATCCTGAAAGGTATGGGAGCTCCGGCAAGAGAACCGGCCAAAGAGGCATACGGCAGAAAGACACCCAAATGGATGCTGAAACTGGGAATAGACCGGTATCATCTGTTGGGCGGTATGATCTGCGGAACGTTTCTTTGTATTGCAGGTAATTTGCAGCAGATTGGCATACAGTATACCAGTGTCGGCAAGACAGGCTTTTTGACTGCTGTTTATATTATTCTGGTGCCTATTTTAGGCATTTTTCTAAAGAAAAAAGCAGGGATTCGTGTATGGTTGGGCGTTGCGATTGCCCTGGCAGGATTATATCTGCTGTGTGTGACAGAAAAATTCACCATTGTTCCGGCAGATTTTATGCTTTTGGGATGTGCACTGGTTTTTGCCATGCAGATTTTAGCTGTAGATTTCTTTATTGACAGGGTGGATGGTGTGAAATTGTCCTGCATTCAGTTTTTTACCTGTGCAGTTCTTTCCACAATCGGTATGGTGATTTTTGAACATCCTTCTATTCCTGCCATGTTACAGGCCTGGTTGCCTATTTTGTATGCCGGTGTTCTGTCCAGTGGTGTGGCCTATACCTTGCAGGTAGTGGGACAGCGGGACATGAATCCTACGGTGGCATCCATGATTTTGAGCTTAGAGTCCGTATTCTCTGCCCTGGCAGGATGGGTTCTTTTGAAACAGGTACTTTCCACCAAGGAGCTGCTTGGCTGTGGGCTGGTATTCGTAGCCATTATTCTGGCACAGCTGCCCGGAAAACCCCAAAAAGAATCAGGCAAAAAAATGTAGTGTCCTCCTTCCGCATTGGATGGGGACAAGAAATAGTAAGATAAGAACTTGTAAATGAGGTTGCTATGAGTGATACCAAAACTCAAAATGAACAGGAAAATATAGAATTGGAAAGCATGGTTCATGACTTTTTAGAGAACCAGGTGGAACAGAAGTTTGTTGCGCTGATGGAAAAACTGGAAGGTGTGAATGTGTATGTACCAGCCATGCCGCCACAGAATATGCCGCCGGAAATGTTGGAACGCATCAAAGCCGGTGAAAATGTGGCTGCCACTGCAGGCATTCCACCGCAGCCCTATCTTTTGCGTAAAAGTGACGGAACAAATGTGCTTCCCATTTTTACAACAAAGGAACAGATTCCGGAAGAAAAGCGTACGCCAATGCTATTGTATATGCCATATAGTGCATGTGTTGCCCTGGTTATGGGCAATCAGGACAAAATACAGGAGATTGCACTGAATCCCTTTACGGAAGGCCTGACCATCAACAAGCCACCGATTGAAGTAGCGTTCAGACGTTTTCAGGCCAGACAGAATGGAAATGTGATGCCTCAGGGAAGGAGTCATTCCCGCGACTCGGAACAAACCTTGTCGGCTGTGACAACCCCGGAGGCAACGGCAGGAGGCACAAAGACAGTGCAGATGTCCGGCAAAGAATTCAGACATCTGGTTAACAATCGTGCCGCAACGGTTATTCTGCCCATGTTTTTCCTGGGCAATCCGGAAAAAGCAATGGAACAGTTTATGGAGCAGAAGGAGAAATTTCTGTTGGAGATCTTTGCTTCACTGTATCCGGAGGGCGCCCACTGTGACTACGAAACGGATGATTTCTCGATTCTGACCATGCAGGTATCGGATACCCTGCAGATTGTCCGTATCGATCTGCCTTCGGTTCAGCCGATGGAGGAATCAGTGCTTCGCATTTATCTGGCCGTGAAGGATGAAAAAGAACTTCGTTACTATGTTGTTCAAAGGACAGCACAGAAGGAAGAAAACAGGATCCTTCGTATCTATGAAGACAAACATCAGGAAGTCTTAATGACCCTGGATGACTATGGTTCAGAAATCTCAGAGATCATGAGCCTGGCAGAAGAAGGGTAAATGACCTTCTATAAGGGCAAATATTTCATTATCATGTAGGTAAACATACTGGCTTCATTTAGGCAAGCATATCGTTTTCATTCAGGCAAGCATACCGCCTATGGTTCCGGATGCCATACAGATGACATATACAGTTAATACATTTGTCAGTGCTGCACGATTGGCCGGCGGAAAAGCTAAGGATAGCAGTACCAGTATGAGAAAATAGAAGATGCCTGACAGACATCCCCAGAGAAATTTCCGGCTTTGCATTCTTTTTCCACTGAGAAAACCGGCCAGAAAGGATGCAATTACATAGACACAGAGGATGCAGATGGATACTGTTTTTTCGGACAGACCGAATCGATAAAGCAGTAGGGCAAGGATTAATAGCAGAAGACCTGTCAGCAGGTAACTGATTAGGATACTTTTTCCCAGCGATTTGAGGATTCTGATAGGCAGATTTGGAGTCATGTTTTTTTTCTCCGGTTTGTTTGTATCAATATATGAAGTGATGAGGAGACAATATACCACAGAACTGTCAGAAGTTTGGTGGGAATTGAGCCACCATTGCTTTGGAACGAACATTATTTGAGTATATATTTTGTGACAGAAAGGAAATGGATTTTGGACACGAGTAGTTGGATACAATTGATTGCACTGATTATTTTGGTAGTATTGTCTGCTTTTTTCTCTTCCTGCGAAACGGCCTTTACCACGCTGAATGAGCTGAAAATGAAAGGCCTTGCAGAGGAGGGAGATAAGAAGGCGGCTTCTGTGATGAAGATTCTATCCAGGTACAGCAGAATGCTTAGTACCATTCTGGTGGGGAATAATATTGTTAATATTTCTGCCTCCGCACTGGCAACAACCTTTACCATCCGGGTATTTGGAAACTATGCGGTTGGTATCGCAACCGGTATTTTGACTATCTGTGTTCTGATCTTTGGTGAGATCGTCCCCAAAACCTGGGCTAGTCTGCAAAATGAAAAGATAGCCTATGTGTATGCCCCGGTTGTCCGGGCTCTGATGTTTATTCTTACCCCTATTGTGGTTGTGGTAGACAGGATTTCCAGTGGAATTCTGACGCTTTTGCATATTGATCCATCTAACAAAATAACGGATATCACGGAGCGGGAGATCAAAACCTATGTGGATGTGAGCCACGAAGGAGGATCCACATCCTCGGAAGAGCGGGAGATGATCTACAACGTGTTCGATTTCTCGGATGCCTGTGCCAAGGATATCATGGTTCCCAGAATCGATATGGTGTCTATCCCTGTGGATTGTACTTATCAGAAACTTCTGGCTGTGTTCCGGGAGTTTATGTTTACCAGAATTCCGGTATATGAAGAGGATCCCGACAATATTATCGGTATCGTCAATATGAAGGACTTTATTCTGGTACAGGATAAAACCAAATTTTCCGTGAAAAGCATTCTGCGTGATGCATACTATACATACGAATATAAAAAGACGGCTGACCTGATGATGGAGATGCGGCAGAAATCCTTCAATGTGAGCTTTGTCCTGAGTGAGTACGGTAACACGGTAGGTATGATTACCATGGAGGACCTGCTGGAAGAGATCGTTGGCGAGATCCGGGACGAGTATGACGCAGATGAAGAAGAACTGATTCAGGAGATGGCAGAAGGCGAGTATCTGGTAGAAGGCGGCATGAAGATCAGTGATATCAATGATGCCCTGGACACCCATCTGGAATCGGAAGATTACGATTCCATCGGCGGTCTGATGATTGAGCAGCTGGAGCGACTTCCTTACAACAAAGAAGAAATTACATTGGAAAACGGTTATAAGCTGAAGGCCTGCGGAATCAAAAGAAACCGTATTCAGAAGGTTTTGATTACGCTGAAATCGGAGGAACAGGAAACAGTAGAAGAATCATAAAGAAATTTCTTGTTTCACGTTCTCTTGTATGGTATAATGTTCAAAGTTATGAGGCGCAGTGCGCTTTTATGGCGAAATGAAAAGATTTGTTCTTTTAAAATAAGGAGGCTTTGTTATGAAACATATCAAAACTTTAACAACAAGAAACCTGAAAGAGTCCATGAAAAAAGGCGGATGCGGTGAATGCCAGACATCCTGTCAGTCTGCTTGCAAGACTTCTTGTACAGTAGGAAATCAGAGCTGCGAGAAAATCAAATAATCAGCCTGATTCGGATTATGAAATGACTTAAGTGTGTAAGCAGCGAGTGTTCGCTGCTTACACTTTTTGCGCGGAGGTATGTTTTTGTGATACATCAGTATAAAAACAATGGATATAACATTGTTCTCGATGTAAACAGTGGTTCTGTGCATGTGGTGGATGATGTGGTATATGACCTGATCCCCCTGGCAGAGCCTCTTTTTGTAAATACAAAGGAGGTCCAAAAGGAAGCCCTTCTTTCTGCTGCGACCGCCTTGAAAGATGCTTATTCTGCAGATGCCATTGAAGAAGCCTGTGACGAGATCATGGAGCTGGCTGCAGAGGAAATGCTTTTCACACCGGATGTGTATAGGGATTACATCATCGACTTTAAAAAGAGAAGTACCGTGGTGAAAGCGTTGTGTCTGCATATTGCACATGACTGTAACCTGGCCTGTAAATACTGCTTTGCGGAAGAAGGAGAATACCACGGCAGAAGAGCTCTGATGAGCTTTGAAGTGGGGAAGAAGGCTTTGGATTTTCTGGTTGCCAATTCCGGTAACAGAGTTAATCTGGAGGTTGACTTCTTTGGCGGAGAGCCCCTGATGAACTGGCAGGTTGTGAAGGATCTGGTGCTTTACGGAAGAAGTATTGAAAAGGAACATAATAAGAAGTTCCGATTTACTCTGACAACAAATGGCATTCTTTTGAACGACGATATCCTGGAATTCGCCAATCGTGAGATGGGCAATATCGTATTGAGCATTGACGGACGAAAAGAGATCAATGACTTGATGAGACCTCATCGTGGCGGACAGGGAAGCTATGATGAGATCGTTCCCAAGTTTCAAAAGGTGGCAGAAAGCCGTCACCAGATGAACTATTATGTGAGAGGTACCTTTACCAGAAATAATCTGGATTTTTCCGAGGACGTAAAGCATCTGGCAGAGTTAGGATTTCAGCAGATTTCTGTGGAACCGGTTGTGGCACAGCCTACAGATGATTATGCGCTCCGGGATGAAGATATTCCAAAACTTTTGGAAGAGTACGATAAGCTTGCAAAGTATTATCTGGAAAAGAGAAAGGCCGGAAAACCTTTCAACTTTTTCCACTTTATGATCGATCTGGAGGGTGGACCCTGCGTGGCGAAACGTCTTTCCGGATGCGGATCGGGAACCGAGTACCTGGCGGTAACACCCTGGGGGGATCTGTATCCCTGTCATCAGTTTGTGGGAAATGAAGATTTCCTGCTGGGAAACGTAGATGAGGGCATTGTCCGAACCGATATTCGTGACGAATTTAAATGCTGCAACGTGTATGCAAAAGAAAAGTGTAAAGATTGTTTTGCAAAATTCTATTGCAGTGGAGGATGTGCTGCCAATTCTTATAATTTCCATGGCAACATCAATGATGCGTATGACCTGGGATGTGAATTGCAAAGAAAGCGTATTGAATGCGCGATTATGATAAAAGCGGCTTTGGCCGACAATGAAAAGGAGAATGAAGAAAATGAAGAAGAATAGAGCGATTGTCTACCTGATTATTCTGGTTGCTCTGATTTTCGGCCTTGGTTATGTGGCTGTTTTCGGCGTTGGAGCTGATCAGTCCGGTTCTGCAAAGAGCATTGATCTGGGACTTGACCTGGCCGGCGGTGTGAGCATTACGTATCAGGTTACAGGTGACGAAGAACCCTCTGCTGCTGATATGGGAGATACCATTTATAAGCTCCAGCAGCGTGTTGACAAGTACAGCACAGAAGCACAGGTGTATCAGGAAGGTTCCGACAGAATTAACATCGAAATCCCCGGTGTATCCGATGCCAATGCGGTATTGGAAGAACTTGGTAAACCGGGTTCCCTGCAATTCCTTGATGTGAACGGGGAAGAAGTATTGAACGGTACTGATGTGGCAGATGCACAGGGCGGTACGCAGCAGGATTCCATGGGGAATTCCGAATTTGTGGTTCGTCTTGTACTGACAGAGGAAGGTACGAAGAAATTTGCGGATGCTACCGCAGTTGCAGTTGTCAACAATGATCCGATTTACATCATTTATGATGGTAACGTGCAGAGTGCTCCTTCAGTAAGAAGCGTTATTACAGACGGTAACGCAGTGATTACCGGTATGGGAAGCTTTGAGGAAGCAGACAAGCTTGCTTCCACAATCCGTATCGGTGGTCTGAAACTGGAATTGGAAGAATTGCGTAGTAATGTGGTTGGCGCCCAGCTGGGTTCGGAAGCCATTCGTACAAGCCTGATTGCCGGCGCAATCGGTTTTGCACTGGTTGCTATCTTCATGATTGGTGTATATTACATGCCCGGTCTTGCAGCAGTTTTGGCGTTGATCCTTTACACTATTTTAGATGTTATTCTTTTAGATGCGTTTGAGATTACATTAACCTTGCCCGGTATTGCAGGTATCATCCTTTCCATCGGTATGGCAGTAGATGCAAACGTTATCATCTTTGCCCGTATCCGTGAGGAACTGGCAGCCGGCAAGACAGTGAAGGAAGCCACAGAAGTTGGTTTCAAAAAGGCACTTTCCGCTATTCTGGATGGTAACATTACTACTTTGATTGCAGCACTTGTGCTGGGCATGAAGGGAACCGGTTCCATCAAAGGTTTTGCACAGACATTGGCACTTGGTATTTTCCTTTCCATGTTCACAGCTCTGTTTGTTACAAAATTCATTTTGAAGGTGTTCTATGCATTAGGCGTGCAGAATGAGAAATTCTATGGCGTAGCAAAGGAAAAGAAAGTAGTAAACTTCCTTTCCAAGAGAATGATTTTCATCATCGCTTCTGTAGCCGTTATTTTGATCGGTGTTGCCGGCATGGGTATTTCCCAGGCAAACAACGGAGCTCCGTTAAATTACAGCCTGGAATTTGTTGGCGGTACCTCTACCACAGTTACTTTCAATGAAGATATGAGTATGGAGACCATTGATACCACAGTGGTTCCCTATATCGAAGAGATTACCGGTGACGGTAATGTACAGTCTCAGAAGGTTGCCGGAAGCAATCAGGTGATCTTCAAAACCAGAACCCTGAATGTGGAAGAACGTGAAGCCTTCAATACAGCAATGGAAGAAAACTTTGGCGTGGATCAATCTACCATTACTGCAGAGAGCATCAGTTCCACCATCAGTAATGAGATGAAAGCAGATGCGGTTGTGGCTATTGTAATTGCCGCTGTCTGCATGCTGATTTATATTTGGATCAGATTTAAGGATATCCGTTTTGCAGCAAGCTCCGTCCTTGCTTTGGTACATGACGTGCTGGTAGTGCTTGCTTTCTATGCACTTGCACGAGTATCTGTTGGTAACACATTCATTGCATGTATGTTGACCATCGTAGGTTACTCCATCAATGCTACAATCGTTATCTTTGACCGTATCCGTGAGAACATGGGTACCATGAGAAACCCGAAAGATAAAGAGGAGCTTCTTGCAATGGTAAACAAGAGTATCAGCCAGACATTGTCCAGAAGTATCTTTACTTCCTTAACAACCTTCTTCATGGTTGCTGCGCTGTTTGTTTTTGGTGTAACATCTATTCGTGAATTTGCATTACCACTGATCGTAGGTATCCTTTGCGGTACATACTCCTCTATCTGCCTGGCAGGTTCCATGTGGTATATTTTTAAGACAAAATTCACAGGAAAGAAAGCACAATAATACATTTCAGGAGAAGATACTCTGAAATGATGAAAAAGCTTGATGATTGAAGAATTGTTTTGGCGCTCTGCTTAGCAGGGCGCCTGTTTTATGTTAAAATAAGGTTATATTGAAAAAGGAAGTGGCGTTTATGGCAATTTGGTCACTGGTAAATAAAGGGGGCAATTTCATAGAGCTGGGAGAACGTTTTTCCATCCCTCCCATATTGGCCAGAATTATTCGGAACAGAGGCGTGGTAGGAGAGGAAGCCATGCAGAAGTATTTGTATGGTACGAGGGAGGATCTGTATGCCCCCGGATTACTGAAAAACATGACAAAAGCAACCTCTCTGATGAGGCAGTATATAGAGCAGGGGAAAAAAATCAGAATCATTGGGGATTATGATGTGGATGGCATATGTGCCACCTATATTCTGATGAAGGGCCTGTCTGCCTTAGGGGCTGATGTGGATTATGCGATCCCTCATCGTATCATAGACGGCTATGGGATCAATGAACATTTGATCGATGCTGCCCATGAAGCCGGCAGAGAAGTTCTGATTACCTGTGACAATGGTATAGCGGCAGGATCGCAGATCGCGTATGCAAGGTCTCTTGGTATGTCAGTGATTGTCACAGACCATCATGAGGTGCCTTATGAAGAAGGCCCGGAGGGAATTCGTTATATTTTGCCGGAAGCAGACGCGATTGTAGATCCCAAGCAACCGGGAGAAGAATATCCCAATACCGGCATCTGCGGTGCAGTGGTTGCTTACAAGTTTTTACAGGTGCTTTGTCCGGAAAAGGAAGAACTGTTGGAGGAACTTTTGGAAATAGCTGCCATCGCAACTGTGGGCGATGTGATGGATCTGCTGGATGAAAACAGAATCATCGTAAAAGAGGGGCTGAGACGTCTGGAACATACCGGAAACAGGGGATTAATGGCACTTCTTTCTGTCAATGGCCTGTGGGGAAAGAAATTATCTGCGTATCATATCGGATTTGTGATCGGCCCCTGCCTGAACGCCACCGGAAGGCTGGATGTTGCTGATACAGCGCTTGAATTGCTGTTGTGTAATGACGAAAGACAGGCTGCACTTTTGGCAGGTCAGTTGAAAAACTTAAATGACAGCAGAAAGAGCATGACAGAGCAGAACGTGGCGATAGCTGTAGAGCAGCTGGGGGAACAGGTGGAAGACAAAGTGCTGGTGGTCTATCTTCCGGAATGTCATGAAAGCTTAGCGGGGATTATTGCGGGCAGAATAAAAGAGCGGTATTATCGCCCCACCTTCGTGATCACAAAAGCGGAGCAGGGCCTGAAGGGATCGGGCAGATCTATTCCCGGCTATCATATGCACAAAGCCTTAACCCAGGTGGCCCATCTTCTGGATAAGTTCGGCGGACATGCCATGGCTGCAGGCTTATCGTTGCCGGAAGAAAATCTGGACAAACTCCGTGCCGCCCTGAATCAGAACTGCGATATGACAGAAGAACAGATGCAGAAAAAAATCTCCATTGATTATCCCCTGTCCTATGCGGAATGCAGCATGGATTTTGTAAAGGAGCTGGACCTTCTGGAACCCTTCGGAAACGGAAATGTGAAACCGGTTTTTGCCCAGACAAGGATCAAGGTCCTTTCCGAGAAGGTTATGGGGAAAAATCATAATGTTGGAAAATATCTGGTACAGAATCAGCAGGGACAGCGTTACGAAATGCTTTACTTCGGAGACCTGGATGCATTTCGTGCCTGCTATTCTGCTTCCAATCTGATAAAACTTGTTTTTTATCCCTCCATCAATGAATATATGGGCAGGGAATCCGTACAATTTATTATGCAGGAGTATGATGCCTGTGAGGAAACAAAACCATGATTACAACAGTAACTTTAAATCCCGCAGTAGATAAAACTTATACAGCCAAAACCATTTTGCCGGGGCAGGTTAATCGGACCACATCCATGATGATGATGCCCGGCGGAAAAGGGATCAACGTGGCAAGAGTGTTGAACCAATACGGTTTCCGGGTTCGGGCTATGGGATTTTTTGGAGGGTATGCCGGTTATTTCATCCGGGATTCCGTTCAAAAACAAGGAGTGCAATGTGAGTTCACCATGATTCAGGGGGAAACCAGAAGCAATATGAATATTATGATGGAGGATCATCGTGTGACTGAGATACTGGAGCCCGGACCTACAGTAACGCCGGACAACATGGAGCGTTTCCTTAGCCAATATCAGACTGCTCTGCAGGACAGTTCTCTGGTGGTGCTGTCTGGCAGTATACCGGCAGGCGTGCCCTCCGATATCTATGCCACATTGATCCGCCTGGCTAAAAAACAGAACATCCGGGTTTTGCTGGATACCAGCGGGGAATCCTTGCTTTATGGACTGCAGGAAAAACCGTTTCTCTGTAAGCCCAACCAGAATGAAATGGCTTATATTGCGGGCAAAGAGTTGAACACCATAGAAGATATTTTACCTGAGGCAAGAAAGCTGCAGCAGACCGGAATTCCGCTGGTGTTGGTTTCCATGGGAGAGAAAGGTCTTCTTGCAGTAGAAGAAGACAGATATCATATTGCCAAGGTGGAAGGAATCCATGCAGTGAATACGGTAGCCTGCGGAGATAGTGTGATCGCTTCCTTTGCCATGTCATTGGAACTTTCCGAAAACATGGAACAGGCCATGCGCCGGGCAGTGGCAATATCTGCTGCGAATGCGACCACTATGGAAAGTGGGCAGATACCCAAGGAGGTTGCCAAAGATCTAATGACCCGGGTGGAATATGAATGTGGAATATGAATATGTTAGGGGATATGCTTAGAGAAATGAAAAACACTTTCCCCCTTCCTATCTCCATGGTATGATAAAAAATAAGCTTTTAGTCTGAAAAGAAAGGCAGGATTATGGTATGGCAGTATTAAAAGAATTATTACAGAAGATTCAATATCAGGTGGTAAAAGGTACTGACGCCTGCAATATTACAGAAGTGGTAAATGATTCCAGAAAGATCACGGAAGGCTGTCTTTTTATCTGTATCAAGGGCGCCAATTTTGACGGTCATTCTGCTGTCAGCCTGGCATGCGAAAAGAAGGCTGCAGCACTTCTGGTAGAGCAGCAGGTAGAGCTTCCGGAGGGGGCGAACATCAATGTGATTCGTGTAGCAGATACCAGATATGCTATGGCCTTTGTAGCTGCTGCTTACTTTGGAAACCCTGCTGAAAAGATGAAGGTGATAGGCATCACAGGAACGAAGGGGAAAACCACCACAACCTATCTGGTGAAATCCATTTTGGAACATGCCGGGCTGAAGGTGGGCCTGGTTGGTACGATAGAAGCGATTATCGGGGATAAACATATCCCTGCCAATAATACCACGCCGGAATCCTTTGTATTGCAGAGCTACTTTGCGCAAATGGTTGAGGCAGGCTGTGATGCGGTGGTTATGGAGGTGTCTTCTCAAGGGTTGATGATGCACAGGACCCAGGGATTCGTGTTTGATTATGGTATCTTTACGAATCTGGAGCCGGATCACATCGGACCTAACGAGCATAGCAGCATGGAAGAATATATGGCCTGCAAGGGGCTTCTTTTTAAACAGTGTAAGGTGGGAATTGCCAATGCAGATGATGCCCATATGGCTGCGGTTACAAAGGATCATACCTGTCAGCTGGAAACCTATGGCATAGACAATGAGGGTGCAGATCTGAAAGCAGGAGAAATCCGTCTGTTAAGAGAAGGCGGCGGACTGGGGGTAGCATTCCATGTATCAGGTTTGATGGACTTCGACGCCTCTGTGGCAACACCGGGCAAGTTCAGTGTGTACAATGCACTGACCGCAATCGCTATCTGCAGACACTTTGGCGTTTCTGTCTCTGTGATTCAGGAGGGCTTAAAGAACGCCCATGTGAAAGGCCGTATCGAGCCTGTGAAGGTGTCGGATCAGTTTACTCTGTTGATTGATTATGCACATAATGCGATGTCCTTAGAGAGTCTGCTAAAAACCCTGCGGGCTTATAAACCACATCGTCTCGTCTGTCTATTTGGATGCGGCGGTAACAGATCAAAGCTTAGAAGATATGAGATGGGCGAAATCAGCGGAAAACTGGCGGATTTATCTATCATTACATCTGATAATCCACGATTTGAAGAACCACAGGCAATCATCGATGATATCAAGCAGGGCATCGGGAAAACCGATGGAAAGTACGTGGAAATCTGTGACAGAAAAGAAGCCATTGCCTATGCCATCGCAAATGGAGAACCCGGCGATATCATCGTATTGGCAGGGAAAGGGCACGAAGATTATCAGGAGATTAAGGGCGTAAAGTATCCCATGGATGAAAGAGTCCTGATTCAGGAAATATTGGAAGCACGATGAATGCCAGAGAGGCTTCTGCTAAAGACTTACAAGCTCCCGCAGGAATGCAATGCCGAAAAAGGACCCGGAATAGAACCCGGAATAGAGGATTTGGTACAAATGACGGAATGGTACGCGGATGTCATCGTTGACATTTCACATGAAAAACTGGATAGACCTTTTCAGTATCACATTCCCGAATCCATGGTGGACATGGTATGGGAAGGCGTTTGCGTTCAGATTCCTTTTGGAGCAGGCAACAAGCTGATCAAAGGCTATGTGATCAATGTGACACAAACCCTGCAATTTGACAGAGATAAGATAAAAGACATTTATTCTGTAGAGCAGGGTGATGTTACAATTGAAGATGAGCTGATCCGGCTGGCCGGTTGGATGAAACGGTATTACGGGGCAACTATGATTCAGGCTCTGAAAACGGTGATACCGGTGAAACAGAAATGCAAACCGGTAGAAAAGAAGCTGGTCACTCTCTTGCTGTCAAAGGAAGCGGCGGAAGAAAAATATGCTTTTTTCCTGAAGAAGCATCAGGCGGCAAGAGCCAGAGTACTGGAGGCTCTTCTGGAGGAACCGGAGATACCTTATTCCTTTTTGACAGAAAAGAAGCATGTGTCTTCTGTAACGTTAAAAGCTCTGGCTGAACAGGGGATTTTGGAAATACAGGCGCAGACGGTATACCGAAATCCGCTGCAGGGAATGGAAGCAGGCGGAAAGCTGCCGCCATTAAGCGGGGAACAACGCCACATTGTGGAACGCATAAGACAGGATAGAGAACAGGGACTTGCAAAGAAATATTTGATACATGGTATTACAGGAAGCGGAAAAACAAGGGTTTATCTGGAGCTGGCCAAAGAGGCAGTGGAAGCAGGCGGGCAGGTTATTGTCCTGATTCCCGAAATTGCATTGACCTATCAGACTGTCATGCGGTTTTACAAATTATTCGGGGACCGCGTATCGGTAATCAACTCAACCTTATCCCCAGGAGAGAAATACGATCAGTTTGAGCGGGCCAAAAAGGGAGAGCTGGATGTGGTCATCGGACCAAGATCCGCTTTGTTTACCCCTTTTCCCGGGCTTTCCCTGATTATCATTGATGAAGAACATGAGACCAGCTATAAGAGCGAGACCATGCCCCGTTATCATGCCAGAGAGACTGCTGCAAAGATTGGGCAGATGCGGAACGCTTCTGTGGTCCTGGGGTCTGCAACGCCCTCTGTAGACGCTTACTATGGGGTACAGAACGGCGAGTATGAGTTATTCACGTTGACCAGGCGTTTGACGGGAGGTACTTTACCGAAGGTTCATATTGCTGACTTAAGAAAAGAACTGAAAGAGGGCAATCGCACCGCTTTTAGCAGAGCACTTCAGGAGCGAATGGCCGACAGACTGGCAAAAGGCGAACAAACCATTCTGTTTCTGAACCGGAGAGGATACGCCGGATTTATTTCCTGCAGAAGCTGTGGATATGTGGTAAAATGCCCGCACTGCGATGTCTCCCTGACAGAACATAGAGACGGTTCTATGCAGTGTCATTATTGTGGGTATACGATACCTATTATGAAAGCCTGTCCGGAGTGTGGTTCTCCATACATTATGGGATTCAAAGCCGGAACCCAGCAAATCGAAACGGCGGTTCACAAGATGTTTCCTGCTGCAAGAGTGCTTCGCATGGATGCAGACACCACCAAGACAAAAGGCAGCTATGAGAAAATCCTGAGTGCTTTTGCAGACGGCGAAGCTGACATTCTGGTTGGTACCCAGATGATTGTGAAAGGCCATGATTTTCCCAATGTTACGCTGGTTGGTGTGCTGGCTGCAGATTTGTCCATCAATGGACATGATTTTACCGCAGGGGAGAGAACCTTTCAGCTTCTGACCCAGGCCGCAGGCCGGGCGGGCCGCGGTGACAAGCCGGGAGAAGTGGTGATCCAGACCTACCAGCCGGACCACTACAGTGTGGTTCATGCGGCAAATCAGGATTATCAGGGATTTTATGAAGAAGAAATCTGTTATCGTGAAATGATGGATTATCCGCCTGTGGCGCACATGTTAACCGTCCTGCTGTTGACAGAAGAAGAAAACCGGGGAATGGAGCTGGCAAACGGGATGGCTGCAAGGGTAAAGGATGGTCTGGTGATCGGACCTGCCAGGGCCGTTGTGGGAAAGATCAATGACGTGTATCGCACGGTTCTGTATGTAAAGAACGGGAACTATGAAGCCCTGATTCAGGCCAAAGAAAGTATGGATGCTTATTTTGCAACACATGCCAATAAAAAGGAACTGGTACAATACGATTTTAGCTCTTAAAAAAATAACACTTTGTTTATGAAACTTTTATAGAACAGAGAACAAAATTGGTTATACTGATATTGATACATAAAAGGAAAGGAACAGGAAGATGGCAATTAGAGAAATCAGAGAGATGGGAGACAACATTTTAAATACCGTGTGTAAAGAAGTCAAGGAAGTAACTCCCAGAACGAAGGATTTGATCGATGACATGTTTGACACCATGTATGAGGCAAACGGCGTTGGCCTGGCAGCACCACAGGTTGGTATTTTGAAAAGAATCGTTGTCATTGATGTAACCGGAGAAGATCCCATATTGATGATCAATCCCAAGATTCTGGAAACCAGCGGAGAGCAGACGGGGCAGGAAGGATGCTTAAGTGTACCCGGAAAATCAGGGTTGGTTACCCGGCCAAATTATGTGAAAGCATTGGCCTATAACGAGAACATGGAACCTTTTGAGATTGAGGGTACAGAGCTGCTAGCCAGAGCTATTCTGCATGAGGTGGATCATTTGGATGGCCACCTGTATGTGGAGAAGGTGGAAGGACCCTTGATGGATGTAACAGATTTGGAAGAAGAGGATTAAAATGCGAATTATTTATATGGGAACTCCCGACTTTTCTGTGGGAGCATTGGAAAGCTTGATCCGGGCAGGACATGACATTTGCCTGGTGGTCACCCAGCCGGACAAACCAAAGGGACGGGGCAAGGAAGTGCAGTTTACACCTGTCAAGGAATGTGCCCTGGCACATGGAATCCCTGTATTTCAACCGGTGAAAATCAAAGAGCCGGAAGCGGTTGGTGAACTGCAAAAATATCAGGCAGATGTGTTTGTAGTAGCGGCTTTCGGACAAATTCTTTCAGAGGAAATCCTGCAGATGCCGAAATACGGATGCATCAACATCCATGCTTCTTTATTGCCTAAATACAGAGGCTCTGCACCCATTCAATGGGCTATCATCAATGGGGAAGAAGAAACCGGCGTAACCATTATGCAGATGGACAAAGGTGTTGACACCGGTGATATGCTGTATAAACGGACGATAAAGCTGCAAGGCACAGAAACCGGTGAAAGCCTTTTTGATGACCTGGCAAAGCTGGGAGCAGAAGCAATTGTGGAAGCACTGGATTTGCTGGAAGAAGGCAAACTGGTTCCGGAAAAACAGGATGAATCCCAGGCAACCAAAGCGAAAATGCTATCCAAGGCATTGGGCAAAATAGACTGGACCCAATCCGCGGAGACGATTGAACGACTGGTACGAGGGCTAAATTCCTGGCCAAGTGCCTATTCCACGCTGCATGGAAAGACGGTAAAGATCTGGGAAGCGAAACCGATTTCCAAAGAGGCACTTTTACAGGCATACGAAGGAGAGGAGAAAATGCTTCACTGTCTCCAGCAGGCTGCTTCGGACTTAGTTGCACCGGGGGCCATTGCTCTTGTTGCAAAGGATGCTGTTTTTGTGAAAACAGGGGAAGGATTTTTGAAGATTACGAAACTTCAGCTGGAAGGAAAGAAACGCATGGATGTGAAAGATTTCCTGCTGGGGTATAAAGTCACCGCTATCCATGATTCGTTTGTATAGGAGGTAACAAATTATGATGTATGGTTTATTTGATCCCACATATATTCTGGTACTGATCGGTGCGATCATCTGTATGGTTGCCAGTGCAAAGGTGAATAGCACCTATAAAAAGTATTCCCGTGTCAGAAGTGCATCCGGACTGACAGGAGCACAGGCGGCAGAGCAGGTGCTTCGCAATGCAGGCATTTATGACGTGCGTATTGAGCACATCTCGGGGGAACTGACAGATCACTACGATCCTCGTGATAAAGTGCTGCGTTTATCCGATTCCACTTATGCTTCCCCTTCCGTGGCTGCCATCGGCGTGGCTGCCCATGAAGCCGGACATGCTGTGCAGCATGAGACCGGATATTTGCCTCTTAAAATCCGTTCTGCACTGGTGCCGGCAGCAAATATCGGTTCCAGACTGGGCATTCCGATTATTTTACTTGGTGTCATTCTGGGACTAAACGGCACTTTGGTGCAGATTGGTATCTGGGTATTTGCCTTATCCGTATTATTCCAGCTGGTTACTTTGCCGGTTGAATTCAATGCTTCCGGCAGGGCCATGGATATGTTGGAAAGATATGGTATCTTAAGAACCGATGAAATGGGAGCCTGCAAAAAGGTACTGAGTGCTGCGGCTATGACCTATGTTGCGGCAGCAGCTTCCAGCATTTTGCAGCTGCTGAGACTGGTTCTCCTATTCGGAAACCGGGATAGGGATTAGGAAGAAGAACGCTCTTGTGGGAACCGGGTTTCCCACAAGAGCGAAGATATAATACTTGTAGAGGAACAGCGTATGAATTTGCGAGAAGTCATATTGGACATTCTGTTGGAATGGGAGGAAGGACAGACCTACAGTCACATTCTGTTACAGAGGGTTTTGCAGAAATATGATTATTTGGAAGGTCGGGAAAAGGCTTTCATTAAAAGAGTGACACAGGGAACCATTGAGAGAAAGATTCAGATCGATTACATTCTGAATCTTTTTTCCGGTGTGCCTGTAAGAAAGATGAAAAAGGTGATCCGAAATCTGCTTCGAAGCAGTGTTTACCAGTTGCTCTTTCTGGACGGCGTGCCGGATAGTGCGGTGGTGAATGAAGCGGTAAAACTGGCGAATAAACGCAAATTCGGTTCCTTAAAAGGGTATGTCAACGGTGTACTCAGACAGATTGCCAGGGCAAAGGATTCCCTGGAATGGCCGGATGCAAAGAAGGAGCCGGTAAAGTACCTTTCGGTTTGTTATTCCATGCCTGAGTATTTGGTTGAACAATTTTTAAAGTGGTATGGAGATGAAACAGAGTCTATTCTGGCGGCTTTTCTGGAAAGCAAAGCCGTAACCATCCGCTTCTCCGAGCGGCTTCGTACAGAAGAAATTGGGGATCTTGAACAGACCTGGAGAGAGTCCGGTGTGGTGGTTTTGGAGCATCCCTACGATGCCAAGGCACGGACATTGGAGAAGATAGACGGAGTTGCTTCTCTTGCGGGTTTCCGGGAAGGAGCATTTGTGGTGCAGGATACCAGCTCCATGATGGTTTGCAGATGCGCCGGACTTTTGCCCGGTATGACTGTGATCGATCTGTGTGCCGCACCCGGTGGAAAGACCATGCATGCCGCTGATCTGGTAGGAGAGACGGGAAGTGTAAAGGCCTTTGATGTGTCCTGGCAGAAGGTGTCGAAGATTGAGGAAAATCTGGAACGCATGGGGTATCGGAATGTGACCCTGGAGGAATCAGACGGCACCTGTTTTCGAGCGGAACTGGTGGAAAGTGCAGATGTGGTAATTGCAGATGTGCCTTGCTCGGGACTGGGTGTTATTGGCAGGAAACAGGATATCAAATATCGTATTGATGAGAATGCGTTGCAGGAGATTGTAACCTTACAGAAAGCCATTCTCACAAATGCATGGCAATATGTGAAAAAAGGCGGTGTGCTGATGTACAGCACCTGTACCATGAATCCGGAAGAAAATGAGCAGATGGTGACATGGCTGGAGGAACAGTTTGACTTACAGCGGGAAGACATTACCGAATTCCTGCCGGTTCCGCTGCAACCATCCGTGGTAAACGGTACCCTGCAAATGAAACCGGGCATCCACGATTGTGACGGATTTTTTGTGGCAAGATTGCGTCGAATGTAGTGGGGAGCCACTGGCCCCCGACCAATTACACCTACATCATGAAAGGGAAGGCAGTATAATAGATGATGCAAACAGAGGAAAGGAAAGACATCAAGTCCATGACGCTTCCGGAACTTACGGAAGCTTTGGAAGAACTGGGAGAGAAAAAATTCAGAGCAAAGCAGATTTATCAGTGGATGCATCAGAAACTGGTAAGGAGTTATGCCGAAATGACCAATATTGGCGGCACGTTGCAGCATAAATTGGAGGAGCATTTTAAATTTACCAATCTGAACATTCTGAGAATGCAGGAATCCAAAATGGACGGTACCAGAAAGTATCTGTTTGAACTGGAAGACGGAGAAGTGGTGGAAAGTGTATTCATGCGCTACAAGCATGGGAATTCTGTCTGCATTTCTTCTCAGGTGGGATGTCGTATGGGGTGCCGTTTTTGTGCTTCTACCCTGGATGGACTGGCAAGAAACTTAACGCCTTCAGAAATGCTGGATCAGATTTATGCCATCTCCTTACATACAGGAGAGAGAGTATCCAATGTGGTAGTGATGGGTACGGGAGAACCAATGGATAACTTTGACAACCTGATCCGCTTCATTCAATTGCTTACGGATGAAAACGGTTTACACATCAGCCAGCGGAATTTGACGGTTTCCACCTGTGGTCTGGTGCCGAAAATCTACGAATTGGCTGATTTGCAGCTACAGATTACCCTGGCACTTTCCCTGCATGCAGTAACGGATGAGAAACGTCGTACTCTAATGCCGATTGCGAATCAGTACAGTATTGATGAATTGATGAAGGCCTGTGCCTATTATTTTGAGAAGACCGGAAGACGCATCACTTTTGAATACAGTCTGGTAGGTGGTGTCAATGATACCAAAGAGGACGCTGCAGGACTGATCGGACTGGCAGCGCCACTTCATGCGCATGTAAATCTGATTCCTGTCAATCCTATAAAGGAGAGAGACTTTGTTCAGTCTGAAGAGAGGGCCATTACCGCTTTCCGTGAACGACTGGAGAAAAACAGAGTGAACGCTACCGTTCGCAGGGAAATGGGACGGGACATTGATGGTGCCTGTGGTCAGTTGCGAAGAAGACATATGGAAAACAAAGATGAGACTAACGCTTCTCCCTGTCCGTAACGCCCAAAGCGTGATTGAATCGGCAGCATGTGAGCCTAGTGGCAATACGGAAGCATGTCGACTTAGCGGCAATCTTGAGCTTTTCGCCCTTTCATGGTAAAATACTTTAGTTCTATTATTTTATTACTTCATTAACGGAGGAATAAACGTGTCTAAATCAGATGCCAAAACCAATATTGGCTTAAGA
>CALZKI010000007.1 GCA_945787995.1 uncultured Lachnospiraceae bacterium
CCCTTTTTCTCTGGCAAGCGCTGCTGCCTCATCTAATCTTCTCATCTGATCTGCACTGAGCTCGATCTGCCGGTCAGCCAATCGGTTGGTAGCATGCTTTGAGAATTTCAGCGGTCCGGAAACGGTTGCTGCCTCAGCCTTTTGTTTCAGAATATCTCCGAAAGCGATTTGCCCTTTCGGCACATGACTCTGGGCAGAAGTTTTTCCGTTTTGCAAATACCGGTCAGCCACTTGATCCAGAGAGAGATGGGGATTCGGTACTACATTCATAGTCTTGCCTCCTTGCATTGTCTCTTGCCTTCTGCAGATACACCGATCTGCATCAGAGCAGGTGTCCTCTCATCTGTTTCCATTCAGATTGGGTGCTGATTCATCCTTAAGCTTCTTCTGTGTTCTCTGTTTTTTCAGCGTCTGCTTCTTCAGAAGCATCCTCACTATCTGTATCGGCATTTTCTTCCTTTTCTTTAGCCTCTACCAGTGCATTCATTCGGTTAATATATCCTTTTACCGTGGTCTCGGTATCCTCCGGCAAGAAGCTCTTCTGATACTCGTTCATTGCCTCAAAAAGCTCTTTGATCTTATCCACCTGTTCTTTGTCTTCCAATGTAAGATCTTCCAGTTTTGGAAGCTCTGCCATTTCGTTGACAAAGTTGGCCACTACCTCTCCCGCTTCCAGATATTCCGGATCTACCACGTTCAATAGATCATTCAGAGAATACAGATTACCATTAACGGAGAGATAGGCCTTTCCGGCTTCATATGTAACATAATCTACATTTCCCTGCACATACTGTGTATTTCCCTGGGCATCTGTTGTGGAAAGCTGTACTGTTTTTCCCACATAAGAGGATGCTCTGGACAATTCCAGAGAGCCTGCCATATTCTGCATTTCCTCCAATTCGGAGAAGGTTGCATACTGGGAAACCCACTCTGTATTAGATGTAGGCTCCAAAGGATCCTGATATTTCATCTGTGCCACAAGGAGTTGTAAAAAGTCATCTTTATTGACGGAGGAGTTTCCTTTGTCTGTAGCCTGTGCCAGTGAGCTGGCAGACATGCTTTCCTGAATCTTTCCGTCTTTTACCACTGCTGATACGCTCATTCTTTTCTCCTTTTATGCTGTGAAGTCAACAGTGCTGCCATTTTTCTTCATGATGTCAGCCTGCAATTTTTCTTCATCTGTCAAAAGCAGATCCAGTTCCTCATCTTCCAGTTCTTCCAGATTTATGCGTCTTGTACGTACCTTGTTTCTGTCATTTCTCTGGAATTCCCGTTGTTCGTCACCCTGATATTGCTTTTCAAACTGATGATTTGATACAGCCACTTCCACTGCATCAACCTTAATGCCCTGCTCCTCAAACTGTTCACGAAGCTGAACCATCTGAGACTCCAGTGCTGCTTTTACTGCTTCCGTCTGTGCCGTAAACTGGGCTGTAATATTCCCTTCTTTTGCCACAAGCAGTACATGTACATTACCCAGGCTTGCGGGATGCAGCTGCATCTCCAGTTCGGATACGCCCTCCTTCACCTGTACCTTCATATGGTCCAGAATCTGTCTGGCGATTTCTTCCGTTTCATTTGCACGACTCATCTCCTGCAGGAAATCCGTCCGCTGGGTTTGTTCCGTTTGAAAAGGTCGGTCGGTTGCTTCCATCTGCCCCATGGCAGGATTCCATTCATTGCCGGATATCCGGGATGAATCCCCATTTCCCGATTCAGCCGTGTTTCCTTGTCTTCCTCCCGGCTGGTCATTCTTTCCTTCCGACCGGTTATCCATCTCTTCGGATGCACCTTCCGGGGCTGATACGCTCTCCGGGATTGCTTCCGTTGTATCTCCATCCACCATCGTTTCCGCGGATGGTATACTCTGTTTTATCGACTCATCTGTAGCAGTGTCTGCCAAATTCTGCAGTACGGTTCCATCCCCGTTTTCATCCGTCACAAGCTGTCCCATTCCTTCAGCGGCCTGCTGTGCCGTTTCCGTCATATTCTGTAACAGCTCTGCTGCTTCCTCAGGTGCAACCCCCAGCTTATCAGCCAGTTCTTCAAGCAGTTTTCCTGCAGTTTCCTGCAAAGCCTGCCAGGTCTCATACAGTGGAGCGTCTGTAACCAATGCCAGGGAATCCTCAACTCCCGTCACCTCCACCAACAATGCGGTGATGTTGGCCGGTTGCAGCAGTTCCGCCGAGGACAATCCCAAAAGCTCCATGGCTCTTTCCAGATCTTCCTTTGTCATATCCAGCGATTCCTGCAAAGCCTTTGTTACTTCAGAAACTGCTTTTGACAGATCCTGTTCTGATACCGCTTCCGAGGCATTGTTTTCAGCCGTTCTATCATCCCGTCCCGATGAAACAGTTTTTGTTTCCCCGGAAGATTTCATTCTTTCTTTCGCGGTCTTCACATTCTCCCGTTTCCCGGTTTTCTCGGCTGCTTCCTGTTTGCCCCTGTTATCAGGTTCCGGTTTGCCCTTTTCTACTGCTTTCCTGAGGCTTCCTGCAAATTGTTCGTCTGCTTTGTGAGTCTGCATGTTGTCTGTCCGCGGTGTGACCATAAAGTCCATCCCGTTTACAACAGGTGCACTTGTCATTTGCATTCCTCCTTCGCAAAAAAATCATTCAAGGTACATCTATTATATCGAACAGGGCATGCAAAACATTAACCGCTAGGGTTCCATTATTTTCGTAATCTGTGCCGCGATTTCCGCGTCCATGACACCCATGATTTTTCCTCTGCTTTCAGAGTCCATATTTTTCAAAATCTGGGACGCTAACACCAGGTCATCCGTCATCGCTTCAAAGATGCCGGCAGCCTCCTTTGGCTTCATGGAAGTGTATGCCTGCACATAATCCTTCATGGTAGCGTCTATCTCTTCCTGTTTTACTACCTGCTTGTACAATTCCTCCGCAAGCTCCGGATTGATGCTCTCATAATATTTCCTGTACTCATCCGCTCCCGGACCGTTATCCGCATAAATCACTTCCTTGTAGAACTCATCCTTGATACGCTCGAATTCCACCTGCTGGTCTTCAAAGGTCTGCAATCTCTTTACTTCTTCTTCCAGTTCGGTCACATATTCTTCCGAAGAGGAAGCATTATTTTGCAATTGTTCAATCTGCAATTCCAGTTCTTTGATGTAGGATACCGCTTCCTTGATATTGGCATATCCGCCATAACCCTTCTGGCTTTCCGGATCTTCATCGTCCACTTCTTCAAATTCTTCCTGTACTTCAGGTAAGATTTCCTTCACCACAGGCACATCCTTCAAAACAGGATATAAAATACTGGAGCCGAAGCCTCCCACATCCAACTTGATCAGCAGACAGATAATGGCAATCCAGATGCAGACAATAAAGAGAGTTACCAAAGCCACAGAGAATCCCCCGGCTTCCTCCGGTTCCATTTCGCTTTCCTGTTTCTCCAGTTCCCGAACCTTGGCCTTGACTTCCTTTTTCTTTGCCTTTTCTTCCTGTTTCAGCTGTTTTCGTTCCTGTTTCAGTCGCTGTTTCTCAGCTTTAATATCCGCTGCTTCCGCCATCTGTATTCTCCTTCATACGTAATCCATAGGTATAACTGACTAACTCGTCTACTTCCTTACTTTCTGCCGCACGTTCTTCCTCCAGGAAGTTTCTATATGCTTTCTCTTTCAGTTTTTCCAGTGTCTTTCGCTCCTGCATGGCAGTCTGTAATGCCAGTCTGGCTTCCTCCAAGTCTTCCATAGCAGACTCTACACGATATTCCTGCTTTCGGATTCTCTCATCCATGACTACCAGAGAAGCATCGTTCTCCTTGATTGCCAGAAAGTCCAGGGTTGTCTGACGAAGCTTTCTGCCCTGCTCAAACAGCTCCTCTTTGGAGAGCTTCAATTGTTCCAGTTTCTCCTGCTGTCGTCTTACCTGTTCCTGGGCGGTGGCATATTCCATTTTTTTCTGGTTTTCCAGCTGCTCCTTGATATTCAGCAGATTTTGCATAGAAAATCGAAATCTGGCCATATCTCCCTCACTTTCCGGAATCTCCGGCAACAGACAGCATCTGCCATATCGAACGAAGTCCTGTCATATCCCTATCAGCTACTGCTATTCAGAAAACAGTTCCTGCAATAAGGCACAGGTTTCTTCATAATCGTATTTTTCATCTGTATCCTGACATAAAAACTCGTTCACAGGCTTTATCATCCGAATCGCGTAATCAATATCCGGATTGCTGCCGGGTTTATATGCTCCGATATTGATCAGATCTTCTGCGTCCTGGTAGGTGGCCAGGATGCTCTTCAACTGACCCGCAAGCTTCTTATGCTCTTTCGAAACAATCTGGGCCATGCAACGGGAGATGCTCTGCAGCACATCAATCGCCGGATAATGATTTTTATGTCCCAGCTTTCTGCTAAGCACAATGTGTCCATCCAGAATACCTCTTGCGGTATCCGTGATAGGCTCATTAAAATCATCCCCATCTACCAGCACGGTATACAACCCGGTAATACTTCCCGTATCCGATTTGCCGGCACGTTCCAGCAGTTTGGGCATCTGGGAATACACGCTTGGGGGATACCCTCTGGATACAGGCGGTTCTCCGCTGGCCAGGCCGATCTCACGCTGGGCCATGGAGAAACGTGTCAAAGAATCCATCATCAAAAGCACATCTTTTCCCTGATCTCTAAAGTACTCCGCAATGGCTGTTGCCGTTTTGGCAGCCTTATTTCTTTCCAAAGCCGGGCGATCCGAAGTAGCCACCACCACCACGGAACGCTTCATGCCTTCCGGTCCCAGGTCCCGCTCGATAAATTCACGAACCTCCCTGCCTCGTTCACCGATCAGTGCGATCACATTTACATCTGCCTTTGTATTTCTGGCGAACATACCCATCAGGGTAGATTTACCTACGCCGGAACCTGCGAAAATACCGATTCTCTGTCCTTTGCCAATGGTCAGAAGACCATCCACAGCTTTCACTCCCAGAGAAAGGGTTTCATCAATGATTCCCCTGGTCATGGCATCCGGCGGCGGAGCTTCCACAGGGCAGGACTGGCCGATGATAACTGTTTTGTCAGAGCATCTGCCCTGACTGTCTACGGTTTTCCCTAACAGTTCGTTACTGACTGTAATATGAAGCGGTTCGCCGGTGTTTTCCACGATACACCCCAGGCCGATACCATCCGTATTTCCGTAAGGCATAAGCAGCGTTTTTTTATCCTTAAATCCCACCACTTCTGCAAGCACCGGTTCTCCTCTGCCACCATCCGTACGGATCAGGCACAGATCCCCTAAACGAGCTTCGGGGCCTGCCGATTCTATGGTCAGACCAACCACATTTTCCACACGCCCCAGACATTTAAAGAAATTGTCGTTCTGTAATGATTTGTATTTTTCTACGGATACTTCTATACTCATTGGCTCTTTCTTTCATAAGACAGTAAACGCAATTTTCTAGTCAACTCTCCCAATTGCGTATCCAGTCCGCAATCAAAAATACCGTTTTCCGTTTCCAGCATACACTGATTTCTGTTCAGTGTAATGTCCTCAATGATTTCTATATTCACCTTGCCGCTTCCACAGGATTCCTGCAAGGAACGCTTATTCATGCTGACAAAAGCATAATCCTCCTTTGCCACATGAACCAAAAAATTCTTGTTTTCTTCTACCTTTCTCATGGTGGAAGAAATCAGTTGAATCAATATCTGTCTGTACTGATTCAGTTCCACATGAAAAATATGTTCATACACCTCTGTCAGTGCATCCACAATAGCAGGTTCCATCTCATCCAGACTTTTCTGATAAGCTTCATCCTGTTCTCGGGCCTTCTGCTCCAGTTCTCCTTTGGCCCGTTCCAGTTCCCGTTCTGCCTGTTCTGTGCCCAAACGGTACCCCTCTTCTCTGGCACTTTGTCTAAGCCTCTCGGCTTCTGCCTGGGCAGACTCCAGAATGCTCGTTTTCAACGCCTCAGCTTCCTGTCTCGCAGACTCCAGAAGTTCCTCTGCCTGCGCCCTCAGTTCCTCTTCCGAGGGAATCGAAGCTGCCTTTATCACATTACCGCTCTCCACGCTTTCCTCGTCCATAAAAATGGAATCCATTCCATCTACCCCGGGAAGCCCCTGTACAAATCCTTCCTGCGAAGATTCCCCCTGTTCTCTGTCCACGATCTGAGAAAGCCGCTCCAGCATTTTGGCCATACGTTCGTTATTATCAATGTATTTGGTATTTTCCTGCAATACCACATGGTTGGACTTATACAAATTCCTAGACAATGATTTCGTCGCCTCCGCCTCTGGAAATAACGATTTCTGAAGAATCCTCCAACTTTCGGATGATATTTACAATCTTCTGCTGTGCTTCTTCTACATCCTTCATACGAACAGGGCCCATAAAGTCCATATCCTCTTTGATCATAACTGCCAGACGCTTTGACAGGTTATTAAAGATAGCGTTCTGTACATCTTCATTGGATCCTTTCAGGGCAATCGCCAGATCATTATTGTCGACTTCACGCAGCACACGCTGAATAGATCTGTCGTCCAGCAAGAGGATATCTTCGAATACGAACATCTTTTTTCTGATTTCGTCTGCCAGTTCCGGCTCTTCGATCTCCAATGTCTCCATAATATGCTTTTCTGTACCACGATCCACAGCATTCAGAATTTCTACTACAGAATCCACGCCACCGATGATGGTATAATCCTGGTTGACCAGCGAAGCCAGTTTTGATTCAAGCACACGCTCTACTTCCTTGATGACGTCAGGACTGGTTCTATCCATAATCGCAATTCTCTTGGCTACGTCAGCCTGCCTGTCCGGTGGCAGTGCAGAAATGATCATGGACGCCTGATTGGGAGCAAGATAAGACAAAATAAGTGCTATGGTCTGAGGATGCTCATCCTGAATAAAGCTAAGGAGCTGAGACGCATCTGTCTTTCTCACAAATTCAAAAGGTTTTACCTGCAGGGAGGAGGTCAGTTTACCAATAACATCACGGGCCTTATCAGAGCCGAAGGATTTCTCCAACAGTTCTTTTGCATAGGAAATACCACCTTCCGCAATATACTGCTGTGCAAGGCATATCTGATAAAATTCATTGATTACGTCCTCCTTTAACTGAGGCGTAACACTTCTGGTATTCGCAATTTCCAGAGTCAGCTCTTCAATTTCATCTTCTTTCAGATGTTTAAACACGGAAGCCGACTTTTCCGGGCCTAAAGCAATTAACAGAATGGCTGCTTTCTGCAGGCCGGTGATTCTCTCCTCTGTAACTCTTGCCATAGCTATTAACCCCACTCTTCATTCAACCAGTTTCTCAAAAGAGCGGCCGCAGCCTCAGGATTCTCTTCCACAAACTTGTTGATCATTTTCTTCGTCTCGGACTCATCATCAATGGAAATATCTTCCAGTTCTGTTTCAGGAGAAGATTGCAGTAACGTTTCAACAGACAATTCTTCCTGTGGATTTTCTTCCAACGCTTCCCCCTTCATACTTCTGAGAACAACAAAGGCGAGTAGTCCTAAAATCACAAGTACCAACAGAATCTGAATGATGTCTGTCAGCTTGATCGCACTGCCTTCCTTGTCAAAAAATACGTTCTCCGAATACGCTACAAGCGCAATATTGGCAACAGGAATACCTGTAGCCTTGGCAACGATCTGATATAATTCATCATCCACTTCCTGTTTGGTACGCTGGCTGTTTGCCAGCTTGTACTCATCCCAGGAGATACCTTCCAAAAAGCCCTGTGTTTTTGCATCTTCTTCCCGGATCACATTGTAATTGATCAGGGTTGCAGACAGGGAAGAGGTGTCATATTGAATCACTCCCGGTGCATTGTCGGTTGTGGTAATTCTTTCATTAGGCAGATAATCGTAGGATTCCTCTGAAACAGTAGAACTGTTAGAGCTGTTATCTTCTATCACATAAGTAGTATCATCTTCGGTATTGGAGTCTGTACCCGGAATACCGCTCACCCCACTGGAATTTTCCGCATTGTAGGTATCTCTGTGACTGAGCACGCCCTGACTCTGTCCATCTGCAGGGAAATATTCATGAAGCACCGTATTGCTGGAGGAAAAGACCATATCCAGATTGCACGCTACTTCCACATTGTCGAACTCCTTGGTCCCCAGAAGAACGGATTTAACCTCGCTTTTCATCTGGTTTTCCGCTTTTGTTTTGGCACTCAACTGGGAATTGGCAGAACCTGTTCCCGAAAGGGAATCATCACCGGAAAACAGCATATTTCCGGCAGTATCCATAATCACAATATTCTGTGTACTTTTATTGCCGATGGCCGTGGCAATGGCTCTTGCAAGAAATGCCGCATTATCCTCCGAAAAGTCATCCTGTAATTCCAGTAATACACTGGCAAAGGATTCCTTTGTCTCCGCAATCAGGGTGCCGTCATCGGTAGCAAGATTCAGTTCCACCCGGGCACTGGTAATGGCATCAAATTTCTCAATGAAGTCATTTTCCAGTTTATTTTCCAGGAAAACAACATACCGTCTTTCCTTGTCTGATTCCGTGGTGCCGAATCCACCGGAGGTTACATAATCCATTGTGTAGCCGGTAGAAACAATATCGTTAGCGCCTAGTAACAGACGGGCTGCAGACTGTTGTTCTTCCAGTACTTTGATCTGAAGACCGTCATCAGATATTTCATAGGTGATTCCTTCCCCGTCCAGCAAGGCAGTAATCTGGGATGCCTCTTTGGTATTCTCACAGTTGGAAAGAAGGACATATTGATCTCTTGTTAACAGAGTCACCAATCCCGCAATCAGAACAGCCACTGCAACACAGGATATGATAATGAATGTTTTCTGTTTTGCGGTAAAACGGTTCCACCATTCCAGGACCCGTTTCCACAATTCTTGAAGCCTTTCAGCCATGGTATCTCTCCTAATCCACATGGTATATCAGGACGCCTTTATCATGCATCCCTGTTTCATGGATTTTCTTAAATCTGCATCGCCATAATTTCCTTGTATGCTTCCAGTACCTTGTCACGGATAGCAACAGTGTACTGCAGACTTGTACTGGCTTTCTGCAATGCGATCGCTAAATCATGCGTATTCTCAGACTCTCCCAGAGCCCATTTGATTTCTTCGTTTTCCGCATCGGACAGATAACCGTTGGTAGTCTTGATGTTATCTACCGCTGCAGCAAAAATGCTTTCAAAAGCGCCGTTTCCTGTGGTTTTATCCACGGAGACGGGTGCTGTCTGAGCAGCATTTTTAATGACTCCGGAGGAAATATTACGAAGCTGTAAAATATCCATTTACGTTCTCCTTACCCATCAGCACTTTACTGATTCAGAATATTCAGTCCCTTGGTAGCAATCGACTTGCTTGCAGAAAATGCAGTTGCGTTTGCTTCATAAGCACGGCTGGCATCGATCAGGTTTGTCATTTCCGTAACAATATCCACATTGGGATACATCACGTATCCGTTTTCGTCCGCATCCGGATGGGAAGGATCATAAACCTTTTTCATCTCGGTCCACTGGTCTTCCGTCACCTTGGAAACACGCACGCCTTTTCCCGCATAGTTATCCTTTACTCTTCCCAACACAGAATCAAAAGAGGTTCTTCCCCCTTTTTCTTCAAACACAACCACCTTACGTCTGTAAGGAGTGCCGTCTGCAGTTCTGGTGGTGTTGGCATTAGCCACGTTTTGGGAAATGATATCCATGCGATATCTCTGGGCAGTAAGTCCCGATGCAGAAGTATCAAATGAAGTAAATAAACCCATCTTTTACCCTCCTTTATTTCATAACCGACTGCAGGTTCTGGAATTCTCTGTTGATAGAGTCCATAAGTCCGTTGTAGCGGATCTGGTTGGACGCCAATTCCGCATTTTCTGTATCAATATCCACGTTATTTCCATCCAATCTGTAGGAGTATCCTGCCGAATCGGTATGCACGCCTACCTGCAGCCTGCCGGTGGAAAGATGATCCACCTTGGCATCCATGGATACATATTTGGAGTTGTGCAATTCCCTTTTCAGCACGGACTCAAAATCCACATCCTGTCGCTTATAGCCCGGTGTATTTACATTTGCAATATTATGAACCAGTGCATCGTTTCTCAGCCAGGCAGCATCCGCTGCCTTTCCCAGCACATTGATATAGTCAAAAGCATTGGTGTTTTCTAATGTACTCATACTTCCTCTTTCCCGGAATACTCCGAATCACAACGCCATTTTCGCACGTTATAATACAAATCTCATTATAGTGAATCCAGACCACAAAAACAAGGCATTTTTGCTAAAAAAGTACCTTATATAGTAGGAACATAAGATATCTCACACAAAATATCGTAGAGCGAGGGATAAAAACCACAAAAGGATTTGCCGGGCAGGTAATTCCCGTCAAATCCTTTTTCCTGTTTTGATTATCCGTAATCAAAGTCTATATGTATAATCTACTAATTTGTCTCTTTCTGATTTTTTAATTTGGCAACTTCATCGAATACCACGTCATTCAGCACCCTGATGTAGGTTCCCTTCATGCCGGAAGATCTGGATTCAATGACCCCTGCACTCTCAAATTTTCGGAGTGCATTCACAATAACCGATCTGGTAATTCCCACCCGGTCTGCAATCTTGCTGGCTACCAGAATACCTTCCGCTCCGCCCAGCTCATCAAAGATATGTGTGATGGCTTCCATTTCGGAGTAGGACAATGTGCTGATGGCGGATTTCACAACCGCCACTTTTCTGCTTTCCTCCGCATTCTCTTCATTGACAGCCCTAAGCATTTCCAGTCCCACCACAGTGGTACCGTACTCGCAAAGGATAATATCATCAATGTCATACTGGCCATGACATCTGTACAAGAACAATGTTCCAAGCCGCTCTCCCGAGATCTCAATGGGTGTAATCACCGCTCCGTACCGGGAGGTATCTATGTTTTCAAAACCCAGTGTAGCCAGATTCACATTCTCTTTGGTCGACAGAACAGCCAAAAGCCTTTCGTTCAGCAGGGGATCTATAAATCCCCCCACATGGTCAACAATCAATTCCGTAATAGATTCCACATGGTCGTAATCGCCAATGCCCAGTACTTTGCCCTTCTTGCTGATCACAAGTACATTGGATGCCAGAATTTCTTTCAAAACATCACAAATATCATTGAAAACAACTTTTCCGGAATTGTTGTTATGAAGCAATTTTCCTATCTTTCGTGTTTTATCCAGCAATTGAATGCTTCCCATGGTGCTACCCCGCTTATCGTTTGATATCACACAAAGTGTAACACTATTTTTCAGACAATTCAATGTTTCTACTGCAAATATCCACACTTTTCATTGGAACACATCAATTTATTGCCTTTTTGCAACATAATAGAGCCACATTTGGGACATTTTTGTTCCACAGGCTTCTGCCAAACCATAAAATCACACTCCGGATTATTAATGCAGCCGTAGTATTTTCTTCCTTTTCTGGTCTTTTTCAGGACAATGTCTCCACCGCAATTGGGGCAGGCCACACCGATCTTCTCAAAGTAGGGTTTTGTATTTTTGCATTCCGGAAAACCGGGACAAGCCAGGAATCTTCCGTGGGGTCCGTATTTGATCACCATCCGGCGGCCACACAGGTCGCAGACCTCATCGGACAGTTCGTCTGCGATTTCCACCTCTTTCAGTTCCTTCTCAGCAGCATTTACCGCCGCATCCAGATCCGGATAGAAATTAGATATGACAGCCTTCCAGTCTGTGGTACCTTCTTCTACGCCATCCAGCAAAGCCTCCATATTGGCTGTGAAATTCACATCTACAATGGAAGGAAAGGCTTCCTTCATCATATTATTAACCACTTCACCCAGCTCTGTCACATACAGGTTCTTGTTTTCTTTTGCCACATAACGTCTGCCCAGAATGGTAGTAATTGTGGGAGCATAGGTACTTGGTCTTCCGATTCCCAGTTCTTCCATGGCTCTGACCAAAGAAGCCTCTGTATAGTGCTGTGGCGGCTGTGTAAAGTGTTGCTTCTCCTCGTAATTTTTCAGGGTAAGAATGCTGTCCTTCTGCAAAGCAACCACATTTTGGGTTTCTTCCTTCTCATCGGAATCTACGTACACTGACAGAAAACCGTCAAACTTCAAAGTCTGACCACCTACGGTAAATCTGTGGTTGTTACCGTCAATTTTCACATTTGTGGTTTCATACTTTGCATCACTCATGCAGCTTGCCACGAAACGCTTCCAGATCAGCTGATACAAACGATACTGGTCTCTTGACAGAGAATCCTTGATTTCCATTGGGGTTCTGGTGATGTCCGTGGGACGAATTGCCTCATGGGCATCCTGAATCTTTTTCCCTTTGCTTTTCTTCTCCCCGGATCCCACATAGGCTTCCCCATGCTGCTTACTGATATATTCCTTAGCACTTTGCTCAGCCTCTTCCGAAATACGGGTGGAATCTGTACGCAGGTATGTGATCACACCGACAGTTCCGGCACCTTTCAAATCCACTCCCTCGTAAAGCTGCTGTGCCAGACGCATGGTCTTCTGGGTGGAGAAATTAAGCACTTTGCTGGCTTCCTGCTGCAAGGTGGAGGTGGTAAAAGGCAGTGGCGCCTTTCTGGTTTTCTCGCCACTCTTTACTTCACTTACCCGGAAGGAAGCTCCCTCCAATTCCTTCTTGATCTGCAACAACTGAGCCTCGGAAGAAATGTTGACCTTTTCCTTCAGGGTTCCGTAATAATGTGCTGTCACGGGCTTTTTCTCCCCTTTGACCGCAAACTCTGCATCCAAAGTCCAGTATTCTTCCGGAATAAATGCATTGATCTCATCTTCTCTGTCACAGATGATACGAAGGGCAACTGATTGTACACGTCCTGCACTCAGGCCTCTTTTCACCTTCGCCCACAAGAGTGGGGAAATGCGATATCCCACCATGCGGTCCAGGCATCTTCTTGCCTGTTGTGCATTCACCAGATCCATATTGATTTCTCTTGCATTCTTAATGGAATCCTTAACGGCGTTCTTTGTAATCTCGTTAAATGTAATTCTGTAAACCTTCTTATCTTCCAACTTTAATGCATAAAGCAAATGCCAGGAAATGGCTTCTCCCTCTCGGTCAGGGTCCGTTGCAAGATAGATTTTCTCAGCCTTTTTTACTTCTTTTCTCAGATTGGCAAGGATATCCCCTTTCCCTCTGATGGTGATATACTTGGGCTCATAACCATGTTCTACGTCAATGCCCAGAGAACTTTTCGGAAGATCTCTCACATGACCGTTGCTGGCTGCTACTTCGTAATTAGCACCCAGAAATTTCTTGATTGTTTTTACCTTAGCAGGTGACTCAACGATTACCAGATATTTCGCCATGAATTCCTCTCATTTCTCACCTTTCCGGAATACAAGATGCATGATAACGATTCTTCAAAGTTACAAATCTTGTAAAGAGAAAGGGGAACGTTATATGTTTAATAACGTCCCCCACTATACACTAAAAATTATGTGGTTGCAACAAAAACATGAAAATAAAGTGGCAGGCACTGCCCAACATCACAAACACATGAAACAGTTCATGAGCTCCGAAATACTTAAATCTGCCACCGAACACCGGGAATTTCAGTGCGTATATAACGCCGCCTACCGTATAGAAAACACCGCCTGCAACCAACAGTCCAAACTGGGCTGATGACAGATTATGGATCAGCTGTCCGAAGACCCCCAGACAGGTCCAGCCCATGGATATATATATAATAGAAGAAAACCATTTCGGACAGGTGATCCAGACAGCCTTAATCAGAATGCCAAGAAGAGCCAATCCCCAAACGGCACATAAAAGCAATCGCCCCGAAACAGGTTCCAGTACCAGCAGGCAGACAGGGGTATAAGATCCCGCTATCAGAACAAATATCATCATGTGATCTATTTTTCTGAAATAAGTCAGCACTTTTCCACCGATGTTCAGAGAGTGGTACAAGGTGCTTGCTGTATAAAGCAACAGCATGCTTGTAATGAAAACGACCATGGCCGCAAAAGTAATCGCACTGCCGGTCATAACTGCCCGGATTAAAAGTGGTGTAGCCCCGATCATGGTTAATAAAGCCGCCAGCATATGAGTCAATGCGCTGCCCGGTTCCCGAATGGTAAATGTCATATCCTCGCCTCCCTGATTTGGAACTGATTTGTCTTCATTCTGTTCCGTATGCTTGTAGTATTTCCGAAAATGCAAACACTATGTATGGGTGCTGCAATCACATGTCAAATCATTTTATCCATGTGTTGCTTTATTATTATTTTATGATGTAGTTTTGAATACTATGTGTTGTATATACTATAGTATTACTATACATTTTTGTCAATGCCCAAAAGAATTTTTACATAACTGCCGGTTCCCACCTGTTTTGCCACGCCCTTGATACAAAGCTGCAGCAATGTCCACATCAAATCCTGCAGTCCCACAGGCTCCGCCTTGTTTTCGTCCCCGGCAGCTTTATACTGCAGCTTTTGCAGGATGGCTTCCACATGCAAAGGATTTGTATCCAACGCCTCGTATACCCTGGCTTCCTGACCGGTCAGAAAAGAAGGCAGCATACATGTATTATCCCGGCTTTTCAAGCACAGGGATCCATGCTGTTTCTCTCCAAGCCTTTCCACCAGGTCTTCCACAGACACCAGCACTTCCGCCCCCTGATGAATCAGGCGATTGCAGCCCTTGCTCAAAGGATCTGTCAGGCGTCCCGGTACGGCATACACATCTTTTCCCTGCTCCAGTGCCATATCCACGGTAATGAAAGTACCGCTCTTTTCTCTTGCTTCCACCACCACCAGGGCATCACACAGGCCGCTGATAATTCGATTTCTGGCAGGGAAGAACTTGGCCATAGGTTGGGTTCCGGGTAAGTATTCGGACAAAAGGCAGCCCTCTTCTGTCAGTTTGTGATACAAATCCCTGTTTTGTCCGGGATAGCAAATGTCTACTCCACATCCCAGAACGCCTACTGATAATCCATGATTCCGGCAGGCCGACAGCTGTCCGATGCCATCAATTCCCCGAGCCATACCGCTGACCAGAACCATATCGGCTGCAGCCAGCTGTATCCCCAGTTCTCTGGCCACATAACTGCCGTATTCGGAGCATTCTCTTGCCCCCACAACAGCCACATGCACCTTATCTTCCGGCGGCAGCTGTCCCTTAAAAAACAGAACTGCCGGCGGATCGGGAATGTATCGCAGTCGTTTCGGATAAGAAGCATTCCCCAGCCAGGTCATTTGTATATTCTTTTTCAGAAATTGTTCATACTCTCTCTCGATTGGAAACTCCTTTCGATGAGCAATGATTTTTTCCTTTACTTCCGTTTTCACGGATACCCCCAAAGAAAGCAGGGTGTCTTCCTCCATCCGATAGACAGCTTCTGCACCGCCGGGGACCGATAATAATTGGGCCAGCCCCCTGGCCCCAAGTCCGGGCACCTGCATCAGCCAATATATGTACTTTTCTTGCATACTAACCCCTTCTCTATTTCCAAAACTTATCTGCACTGACGCGGAAACAGATTGCCTCCTGCAGATGTGCTTCCCTGATCGCCGGCTCCCCTTCCAGATCTGCAATGGTTCTGGCAGTTTTCAGTATTCTGTGATAGCTTCTGGCAGACAAATGCATGGCAGCATACATTTGTTCCATCAAATGCTCTCCGGCCGCATCCAGACAGCAATATTTTTTGATCATTTCTACAGACATATCCCCATTGAACGCGATATCCGTTCCCCGGAAGCGTTCCTTCTGTGCTTCTCTGGCAGCAAGTACATTCTTTCGCATGCTTTTTGTATCCTGCTTTTCCGTACCCTGTTGCAAATCCGCCAGCTCCACCCGGGGCGTCTCTACACACAAATCAAACCGGTCCAGCATAGGTCCGGATATTCTGCCCAGATACCGGTGTATTTCGTTCTCCGTGCATCGGCACCTGGACAGGTCCGGATAATACCCACAGGGACAGGGATTGCAGGCGCCAACCAACATAAAATCAGCAGGATAAACATAATGGGCCTGACTTCTGGCAATGTGCACCTTTCTGTCCTCCAAAGGCTGCCGAAGCAGATCCAGGTTTGCTCTTGGAAATTCCGTCAGTTCATCCAAAAACAGTACCCCACGGTGCGCCTGGCTAACCGCTCCCGGCCTTGGTATCATGCCTCCTCCCACAAGTGCCTGCTTTGTAATGGAATGGTGCGGATTGACAAAAGGCCTTCTGCCGATCAGCGGCTGCTTCTGAGGCAAAAGACCTGCCACACTGTATATGGTGGTAACTTCCAGACTTTCCTCTACAGAAAGGGGCGGCAGAAGTCCAGTCATAGCCTTTGCTATCATGGATTTTCCGGAACCCGGCGGACCAACCATCAGCAGATTATGAAAGCCCGCCGTGGCAATCTGAGCCGCTCTCTTCACCAATTGCTGCCCATGAACATTCCCCATATCGGTTTGCTCTTCATCCTCCTGTCTGCGCAGCAGTTCCCTTACATTCATACTGGTAGGCGGAATCAGTTCATCCCGTTCCTCTCCTTCTGCCGTCAGATAGCACAGAGCATCCCGCACATCTGCTACACCAACCACCTTAATGCCCTCCACCAAAGCGCCTTCCTCTGCATTTTCTTTTGGTACCAGACAAACTGCAATGCCCTGTTCTTTGGCCATGCGAACCAGCGGCAGAACCCCTTTTACCGGGCGCACCTCGCCATTTAGCCCCAGTTCTCCCACCATAGCTACGTTCTTCGTCTGCTCCTGTTCCAGATAAGATAGTGCCGTTAAAATCCCCATGGCAATGGGAAGATCAAAACCGTTTCCTTCTTTTCGCAGATCAGCCGGGGCAAGATTGATATGGACACACATGGCAGGCACCTGCATACCCGCATTCTTCAAAGCCACACGTACCCGCTCTTTTGCTTCACGGACTTCGCTGCTCAAATAGCCTACCATCTGAAAGCCGGGCAGGCCGGGCGATATGTCCACCTCCACCTGCACGGGATAGGCGTAAATACCGGTCACGGCACCGGAATGAATGGTTGCAAACATGAATACCTCCTTTTCCGCATAACTGTTGCAAGCCATGGCAGGTCGAAAAAAGTCTCCGCCAAAGGCAGCAAACAGCAAACATATAAAAAAAACAATGAAATAGTTTGGAATTATGAAACGAATGTTTCAAAGAACCATAGAACGTATATGACTGTTCAGAGTCTGACCGGGAATATAGTTCCGAATAACTCTGCATGTAAAATGTACTATAACACAATCACATAAAGAAGCGCAACACATTTCTGTGCTGCGCCCTGTAGATTTGTGACTTTTATTTTTGACCGGTTTCTGAATTTCTGTTTTTTCGCATCCCGTTACATGCTGCCGGGCTGAATTTTACGAGACATCAGATCCATATCCTGAGCATATTGCAAAGCATCTTCCCGATCGATAAGACCATCCTGATACAATTGCAGAATCGCTTCATCCATGGTAATCATGCCCTGTTTCCGGCTGGTCTGCATCAGGGTAGAAAGCTGATGTGTTTTTCCCTCACGAATCATATTTCTGACAGCGTGGTTCACATGAAGCACTTCAAAGGCAGCCACACGTCCCTGACCATGATGGGTTACTCCCTCCTTCAAGGGAACCAGCTGCTGAGAAATGACTGCTTCCAGCACGGATGCCAGCTGAACGCGAATCTGCTGTTGCTGGTGGGGTGGAAATACATCAATCACACGATCCACCGTACTAGCTGCCCCCAGGGTATGCAGGGTGGAAAGAACCAGATGCCCTGTTTCTGCGGCTGTGATAGCCACACTAATGGTTTCGAAATCACGCATTTCACCTACCAGGATAACATCCGGATCCTCACGTAGTGCAGCACGCAGTGCATGGGCATAATTGTGACTGTCCAAACCGATTTCTCGCTGATTCACCATGGATAACCTATGATGATGCAGAAACTCAATCGGATCCTCCAGGGTGATAACGTGGGCTTCCCGGTTGTTGTTGATCTTATCGATCAATGCCGCCAGTGTTGTTGATTTACCGCTTCCTGTAGGTCCTGTAACAAGGATCAATCCCCGCTTCTTTTCATACAGATCCACTACCGATTCCGGTATGCCAAGGGATTCCGCTGAGGGTATTTCTGTGCCCACCAGACGGATTGCCATAGCCACCGAGCCTCTTTGTTTATATGCGTTCAGACGAAACCTTCCCATTTCCGGAATGGAGAAGGACATATCATACTCTCCCAGTTCCTCAAATCTGTCCCGCTGTGTTTCATTCATAATGCCGGAAAGAAGTTCCATGGTATCCGCAGGGAGCATACGCTCGAAAGGCATAGAAACCAATTCGCCGTTCACACGCATCTTCGGCGGAATACCTACCGTCACATGTACATCGGATGCGCCCTCATTTTTTGCATATAGCAATATTTCTTTGATTGTTGGAGCCATATCATCAGTCCTTTCCGGCGGTCACTGCCACATATTCCGGTTCTTCTACATCAAAGCCTTGTTTTTTCAAGGCAGCCATGTCCATAATATGTCGATTATCCATGGTTTTCATGATATCCACAATTTCCATGTCACCATAGATAAATTCATTTCCCAAATCAATGATGCTGTTATCTTCAAAGCATAAAAGCATTGGCCGCAGAATATTCACCTTATTGGCAGCCAGCACTAGGGCTTTCGCACCGGTATTCAATTCCACACTGACACCGGGTGTCAGTATATTGATGGAAGCAATCAACGCATCCACCACCTTGGGATCAAACAGATCAGGATTCTCCAGAAGATGTTTGATGGCAGCCACTTCTGAATCCGGTTCTTTATCCAACTGCATAGCGGTCATGGTATCAAACACTTCTGCCACCACCAGAATCTTAGCTCCCTCCACCAATTTGATATTCTGATAACCGTCTCCTTCTTCAAACTTATCCAGAATTCTCTGACACTGGAAGCAGATCCGTTTGATATTGGGAGAGGAAGCAAAGGTATTCTCAATGATTCTGAGTCCATCTACTTTCGCTGCGTGAACGACGGAAGGATCATCCAGTTTGTATCGTTCCTTTTGATTGAGCAATAATGGAATGATTCCGATATCATGCAGCAGAGCTGCAATGATCACATCCTGCCGTTCGTCTACTCTCATATTCAAGACATGCGTCATCATGGTGCATAGAAGTGCTACATTTAAGGCATGTTTATAAGTATAATCCTCGCCACTGCGAAGGTTCTGTACAAAGTTTATGCTGCGATCCAGATGACCGTAATTTTTGATCAGGCTGTCAACAATAGACTGCAATTTGGATGGTTTCCCCATTCTTACGATATAGTCCAGCTCATCCTTAATCTGGAACACAGCCATGGTCTGAAAACGTTCAAAATCCAGATCTTCCTGGGTCATCGGAGGTACCGGTTCTGCCGGTTCCAACACAAACAGCCCTATCAGTCCAAAGTTTTTGACACTGTCAATTCCCTGCTTTGTCAGGCGTGAATCACGTTCAAACAGAAGTACACCGTTCTTGTTGTAAATCGGTCTGGCAAGACGCATCCCCTGTTTTAAATCTTCTGTTTTTACAAATAGCATATTACTCGTATCCTTCCCTCAGTTTCTCCAAAGCTCTTTTCTCTATTCTGGAAACATAGCTTCTGGAAATCCCCAATTTTTTACCGATGGAACGTTGCGTCATTTCTTCCCCCGAAAGTAACCCATAGCGCAGCACAATGATCAGTCGCTCTCTGTCATTCAGGCGTTCCTCTATCAGTGATGGTAATTTTTCCAGATGCTGGGCATCCTCCACTTTCGTGAGTACGTCACTCTGTTCACTGCCGGTCACATCCAGCAGACTGATCTCATTCCCCTCCTTGTCTGTCCCAATGGGATCATACAGGGAGATTTCTCTCGATGTTTTCTTCTTAAATCGAAGCAACATTAACAGTTCATTATCTATACATCTGGAAGCGTAAGTGGAAAGCTTCCCCTTACTACTGTCAAAGGATTCAATCGCTTTAATCAGTCCGATAGTACCGATGGAAATCAAGTCTTCCATGTCTTCATCCACGTTCTGATACTTCTTTGCGATGTGTGCTACAAGGCGCAAATTCCGAACAATTAATGTATCCCTGGCAAGTTTCTTCTGTTGCTCATCGCCTTCCTGCAAAAGACTCAAATATCGTCTTTCTTCCGATGCGGACAGAGGTGCACTAAAGGTTTTCAAAAGAAGCCCCCAAAGTCCATTTACTCTATTCTATGAGTCACACTTCCTTCATGTGCCTATCCACATCTCTTCTTTTTTCAGATATATTAGCGGAGTTCTAACCGGTTACTATTTTACTACACATTTCTTAAAAAAGGAATTTTTCAAACACATAGTTGCTCACATCTATGCCGTATCCGGTAAGGAAAATGCGACCGTCCTCCCGTACCAACAGTTTGTCCCTTACCAATTCGGAAAGGACAGCGCCATACACCCGGTCTACGGATTCCCCGAAGCAATCCATGAATTCCGCTTCCGAAACGCCTTCCATCATACGAAGTCCCAGGAACATGAATTCCTCCATGCAATCCTCCTTGGAAAGAGCCGTCACAGTGTCAGGATCAGCCATCTTCCAAATCTGTAGATGGTCCTTCCCCAATCCTGCTGCCACCATTTGTCGGTATTCCGGCATGGAAGACGGATTGGAAAAACGATGTTCCTCTATGAAAGAAGATGCTCCCAGTCCAACTCCCAAGTAAGGTACTCTTTTCCAATAGCTGCTATTGTGAACAGAAGTTTTTCCCTCTTTCGCATAATTGGAGATCTCATATCTCCTGTAACCGGCCTCTGTGAGCATGCGGCCTGTCATTTCATACATTTCCCGGTCTTCCTCTTCATCCGGAAAGCACATCTGATCCCGCATCCGATAAAAAGGTGTCCCTTCTTCCACAATCAGACTGTAACAGGAAATATGCTCCGGTTGCAGGGCGATCACCTGTTCCAAAGTGGTCCGCAGCATTTCTTTGTTCTGACCGGGCAGTGCAGACATCAAATCCACACTGATGTTATCAAAACCGGCTTTTCTTGCTCCATGATATGTATGCAGAAAATCCTCTAAGGTGTGGATTCTTCCCAATGTTTTCAACAAACTGTCATGGGTAGACTGGAGTCCGATACTGAGGCGGTTAACTCCCATATCCCGATACGCCAGAAGTTTTTCTCCCTCCACAGTTCCCGGATTGACTTCAACGGTCACTTCTGCTTCTTCCTGCAGCCGATAACAAGCCTTCACCTTTTCAAAAATGCGGTTCATCTGCTCCGCACTGAGGCAGGAGGGAGTTCCGCCACCTACATAAACCGTTGCAATGCTATGGTCGGAAAAGCAGGTGCTTCTTTTTTCCAGTTCTTCACATAAAAGCGTAACATAATCCGCCTTCTCATCCTCACCTGCCGGAAAAGACAGGAAATCGCAATACCGACACTTCTGCACGCAAAAGGGAATATGAATATATAAACCAAAAAGATTATTCTTCCGAATCAAAGTATTACCCTTTCAGAAACCAACCATAAACCGGGTCTGATAATTTTCAATCTACTCGTCCAACTTCAGTACGCTCATAAATGCGCTCTGGGGAATTTCTACAGTACCCACCTGGCGCATACGCTTCTTACCTTCCTTCTGTTTCTCCAGAAGCTTCTTCTTACGGGAAATATCGCCGCCGTAACATTTGGCAAGCACATCCTTACGCATCGCTCTGACAGTCTCACGGGCAATCACTTTACCGCCTACAGCTGCCTGTATAGGAATTTCAAACAGATGTCTGGGGATCTCATCCTTCAATTTCTCGCACATTCTTCTGCCACGCTCATAAGCACTGTCCGCATGCACGATAAAAGACAGCGCATCCACTTCCTCTTTGTTGATCAGAATATCCAGTTTTACAAGTTTGGAAGGTTCATAGCCCTTCATTTCATAGTCAAAGGATGCATATCCACGGGATCTGGATTTGAGTGCGTCGAAAAAGTCATAAATAATCTCATTCAGCGGCAATTCATATTTCAACACAGCCCGGGTGGACTCAATATAATCTGTACTCAGATAGCGTCCTCGTCTTTCCTGGCACAGTTGCATAATCGGCCCGATAAATTCGGTGGTCACCATGATCTCTGCACTGACAATCGGTTCTTCCATGTAGTCGATTTCGGATGGGTCCGGCAAATTGGAGGGATTGGTCAATTCGATCATCTCCCCATTTGTTTTGTAGACACGATATACTACTCCCGGTGCCGTGGTAACCAGATCCAGGTTATATTCTCTCTCCAGACGTTCCTGAATAATCTCCAGATGCAGTAAACCAAGAAAACCGCAACGGAAACCAAACCCAAGGGCAATGGAAGTTTCCGGTTCATAATTCAGGGATGCATCGTTTAACTGCAGCTTTTCCAGGGCATCACGTAAATCAGGATATTTGGCACCATCCGCCGGATACATACCGCAATACACCATGGAGTTAACCTTCTTATAACCGGGTAAAGGTTCTTCACAAGGTCTGTCCGCGTCGGTCACGGTGTCACCAACACGTGTGTCCTTCACATTTTTAATGGAAGCCGTCACATATCCAACCATACCTGCAGACAACTCATCGCAGGGAAAGAACTGGCCTGCTCCAAAATAGCCTACTTCCACCACTTCCTCGCAGGCACCTGTGGCCATCATTCGGATTTTGGTTCCCTTTTTGATACGTCCATGCATGACACGAATGAAGATAATAACTCCTTTATAGGAATCATATACTGAATCAAAAATCAGTCCCTGCAAAGGTGCATCCGGATCTCCTGTAGGAGCCGGAACCTTTTCTACAATTGCTTCCAGAACATCCTCGATACCGATACCGTTTTTTGCAGAGATCAAGGGTGCATCCTGTGCTTCAATTCCGATCACATCTTCGATCTCATCTTTTACCCAGTCCGGTCTTGCGCTGGGCAGATCGATCTTGTTGATAACCGGAAATACTTCCAGGTCATTGTCCAGTGCCAGATATACATTGGCAAGGGTCTGTGCCTCGATACCCTGAGCGGCATCCACCACCAATATGGCGCCATCGCATGCAGCAAGACTTCTGCTCACTTCGTAGTTAAAATCCACATGCCCCGGTGTATCAATTAAGTTAAAAATATATTCATTTCCGTCTTTTGCTTTATATATCGTCCTGACAGCCTGTGATTTGATAGTGATACCACGTTCCCGCTCCAGTTCCATATTATCCAGCACCTGGTTCTGCATCTCACGGCTGGTCAAAAGACCTGTTTGTTCAATAATTCTGTCAGCCAGCGTAGATTTTCCATGGTCTATATGTGCAACAATACAAAAATTACGAATTCTGCTCTGCTCTATCAAGGAAAAGTACCTCTTTCTTTTTTCTTCTTATCTTTAACCATACTTTATTCAACATTGTAGCACACATTAAGCTATTCTAAAACAGGTTCTTTTTACGTTGTCCGAAGCCATTGTCACTAACATGTTCCTTTTCTGCCTTATCGCCTGTCATTCTCCGCCTAATACCAGATCCAGCACCTGTGCCAGTGGAACACACCCATTCATGATCTCCTCCACCGTATTATTCTGTGCTCCCAGTTCTATCAATACACTGGCAGGGCGCAAATGAAGATTATATCTGTATGCTTTCAGATAAATCCTTCTGGCAAGACCCGGATAGTATTCGTTACTGGCCTTCTGTAGTTGAAAGGAAAAACCCAGATTCTCTTCCCGAAAAGGATTTTCCAGATAGGATATCTCACCTTTCTCCTTTAATCTGCTCATGCCGTTGAAGAACATATACCGGGCACATCTCTTTCCATCCACCTCAGAAACCAGATGGGTTTCTTCCGGCATTTCGTCCCGATGTAAATCGATCACCACCTGTATCTGAGGATTCTCTTTCAAAAGCTTCTCTACATGAGGCAATGCATTGCTGTACGCATAGTCTCGGTTTTCACTGTCAAAGGATGTCTCATCATGTAAAACCCGGTAACCATAAGCTTCCAGCAGAGCAGCCAGGTACCGCCCCGCACCTACAACAGTGTCTTCTGTTACGCCCTCCCTGGAATTACAAAAATCCTCTTTGGAATGAGTATGGTAGATAAGAATCACCGGTTCCTCCGTATGCTTGGGTACGGTAAAGTCCATTTTTTCAAAAGTAGCTGCGTCCAGTTTGTCCGGTCCTGCTTTGGTATTTTCATCTATGACATAAAACGCTTTGACCAGCTTTTCATAATCTTCCAAAACTCCCTGCTCATAATGATATTGCTTTTCTTCCCGGGGATTGATCAACAAGTCACCGGTAAAATCATATTGCCCGACTCCTTCTGATTCCTGCACATCTTCCGTTTTCTCTTCCCCGGATTCCTCGCCTTTTTGCTCCACCAGGTCATCCTCTTGCTCCGGATTATATGCGTTCTCCGTTTTTCCGGTATCCTCCGGTTTTCCTGTGCTCTCCGATTTGCCGGCGTCCTCCGGATTTTCTGCCTCCGATACCCCTAAGTTATTCCGATCCGTTGTTGCCTCGCTGTTTCCCATGTCTTCAGCAGTCTCATTTTCTTCCTGCATCAGTTGATAGTAATCGGTGCTGTCATTCTCAATAATATATTGCAGATATGCTTCATTTTCCTGTGTTCGGATCTGCCCATTCACATAGGATCTGGCTTCCTCGTAGTACCAGGGCGTTAACGTAGCCTCCAACACCTGATCTGTAAAGGATTTCTCCGGGCCCTTTTCTCCCAATATGGTTACACCGGGAAGCAAAAGTTCTCCGGCGATTCTTTCCCATTTTTCCAAGCAGCTTACAAAATAAAATGAGGAAATATGGGTTGTCACAAACCATATTCCCTGCCCCAACAAGACCAATCCCAAAAGAATTGCCACTGTTTTTCGTAGTTTCATTTTCACCTCGACACAGTTGCATTCACTCCATCTTTCAACGCCCTTACTATCTTATGTGTCAAGGAAAGGAATAAGAATATCCCTTATGTGATTTTTCTTTGCAAAATAAAAAGACCGAACCCAATCTACATGACGGTATAGATTGAAATCGGTCTCAAATTCATTTATTCTAATTAACTCAGAACGGATTAAGCCATTTTGTTAACGGCCTGTGCTAAACGGGATACTTTTCTGGAAGCTGTGTTGCTATGAAGAACACCCTTTGTAGCAGCTTTGTCGATAACTACAGTAGCATCAACAAGAGCAGCTTTAGCAGCAGCCTGATCGCCGGACTGAATTGCAGCGTTTACTTTTTTCACAGCTGTCTTTATGCCGGATTTGATAGCTTTATTTCTTTCAGCTTTTGTTCTGTTTACTAAAATTCTCTTCTTTGCAGATTTGATGTTAGCCACGATGTACACCTCCTATTTTGATGAATAAAATATCAAGAAAGTGTCTCACTAAATCCGGACACGGACGATTTTATTGAAACACACGCATTGTATTGTAGAGTATCTGTCAAAACCTGTCAAGAGCTTTTCCAAGTTTTTCTATACTTTTTCAACACTTCTATGCTTTTTCTAATACTTCACTGCTTTTTCTGGTAATCCCAGACTTTTTCTAATACTTCAAAGCTTTTTCTATTACTTCTATACTTTTTCTATACCTCTGTACTTATCTGCACTTGTTGGCGTCCCTATTTAACACACCACTTTATCTCTACCGCTTTCCTTACCCATGTAGAGTTTATTGTCCGCAGCGTTGATGGTCTTCTCAATATCTTCACCGCCACATTCCTCAGCACCAACTGTCATAGTAAAGCGGATCACCTGGTCATTGTACGGAATCTCAATCTTTCGAAGCTCCTTCAGCAAATCCAACAAATAGATTTTGGCTTCATCCAGATTGCAATTGGGAAATACGAAAAGGAATTCCTCGCCACCCCATCTGCCCACATATCCCTTACCATTCATAAAGGAAGTAAAGAAATCAGCTGCGGCTTTCAACACCTCATCCCCGGCCTCATGACCGTAGGTATCATTAATCCGTTTGAAATGATCCAAGTCTCCAATGGCAACACAGGGGCCTATATCCTCTCTATTCTCTGCCTGATACTTCTGTACTTTTGTCAGGATGCTGCGCCGATTCATTAAACCGGTTAACGGGTCTTCGGATGCCAGCTTATGAAGCTTCTTGTTATACTTCATCAGTTTTTCTTCCATCTGTGCGGAATCGTATGTAAACAGAAGCAATCCCGCAACCAGTGCCAGAAAGATGAAAAAGGTATTCATCACCTGAAGAACAACCGTAACATCAGAAGGCAACTGATTTACAGCCGGAAAGTTTCTGGCGTACATAAACAATCCCATACGTGTTACAAATAAAAACACACTATGAATCAATTTCACCGAATTGCTGATAAAGCCCGGGGTGAATATCATCAAAATGAGAACAAAAATAAAATGCTGAACACCGCAATCCCATCCCAATTGATACACAAACGTTACAATCCAGGCAATGGACAGGATTTCCGCAAACCATAAAGCGGATTTCGTGTGATTCAGATAAGTAAGCCAGAAAGCAATGGCATACAGGACAAAACAGGCTCCGCTGATAATGCCCATATCCGTCTCTCTTTCTGTAAGAAACGTAACACACAGAAAAATAAAGTATAGACCCATGATAATGGCATTGATTCTCAAGCTGACTGCTGTCTTTTTGGTTTCATTTTCATTTTGAACATCCTGAAAGATAATATCCTTCAGTTTTGACACAAAAGACATTTCAAACTCCAATCTCAATTTAGTTAAGACAATTATATTATCTGTTTCGACAACACTATTCCTGATATTCTGCTACCGATTCTCCCTGTAGCAGATCCCCATCAATGACGATATTTCGCGGTTCTACAGAACGTGGTTTTTCGATCATTCTGACCAGTAATTCTGCTGCCCGGCGCCCCATCTCTTCTGTATTCTGGGCCACAGTAGTCAGCGCAGGCTGATAACTCCTGGCCAGCAGCGTTCCATCATAGCCGGCGATAGAGATGTCCTCCGGAATTCTTTTCCCCGCATCCCGAAGTGCATTCATACCGCCAAATGCTGCAAAATCGTCCGGATACAAAATACAGGTTGGTGGTTCCTGCAGTGCCAGCAAAGCTTCCGTCTGCTGCCTGCTGCTGACTGTATCCCGGTATTTCCCTTCCCGCAGATATTCCGGGCGAAGAGGGATATTATTGCGTTCACACATCTGACGATACATCTTCACCCGTTCCTGTGTAACAACGCTGGAAGCATCCCCATGAATATACGCAATTTTTCTATGCCCTTTCGAAATAACAAAGTCCATCAGATCCTGCATACCCTTCACGTTGTTGGAAAGGATGCCGCATTTCCCGGGCCACCCATGGTCAATCATGACCACAGGAATATCACTTTCAATCAGTTCAATGACATCTTCATTATCATAATCAATACAGGCGATCAGAACGCCGTCAAATCCCCTGTATCTGCAGTGATTCAGATAACTCATATCATTCTTGCCGTTTTTAGATACATTGATAAAGGTAATATCGTATCCCTTATGTTCAATGGTCTCTTTAAAGCCATTCAACACCGTGGCAAAAAAATCATGTGTCAGACCACCGTTTGACGCATCCAAATATAACACCCCTACGGTGTCTGATCTTTTGGTCTTTAACGCTTTCGCAGCAGAATTGGGCAGATATCCCATTTCTTTGGCCATCATACGAATTCGCGTCTTTGTCTCTATTCCTATGTCATTATGGTTGCTTAATGCCTTACTGACAGTTGCTACCGAAACGCCGCATGCCTGGGCGATAGCCTTCATGGACACCATAGACTTTCTTTGCCTTTCATTCAAATATATATATATAATATTGTACCCTAAAAACGCAAAAAATGCTACTCATTAT
>CALZKI010000008.1 GCA_945787995.1 uncultured Lachnospiraceae bacterium
AGCATAACGCTCAAGTGCCATTCTACTACAATCATTGCTTCTTTTCCATCTTCTTTATCGCAACCTTTATTACAACTCTTCTTTACCTCCCGGTTCATCCGGTTCTTTCGGTTCTTTCGCTTCGTCCGACTTACTTCATCCGGTTTGCTTCATCCGGCTTTCTCTTCGCCTTGACAAGCATACACAGATTCTCTATCATAATTTCGTATTATTCTTGTAAAAACTATTCGTTTTTCAGATATTTGATACTATCATCGACAAACAAGAAAACAGGTGTAAATCCAATGCTTTGATCGTAACAGATTATACTGACGCGATTTACAATTATCCCTTTTCTGAATTGTGTTCCCGCCAAGACCTGCATGCCTGTTGAAGACTATTGTGAGCCGTCGGTACTTAGGCTGCGTATTGTGCAGCCTTATGTACCGCTACGGTGTAACATTAAGCGAGAGCGTGTCTGAAACAGACATACAGGTCTTAGGTGTAGGAACACAATTCCGAAAAGGGAGTGAAAATTATTCAGAAATAACAGGAGACAAATTATATGTGGATAGCAGATAGATGGAAAGACTATGAAGTACTGGATACCTCTTCAGGGGAAAAACTGGAACGCTGGGGAGACTATATCCTGGTTCGTCCGGACCCTCAGGTGATCTGGAATACGAAGAAAACGTTGCCCGGCTGGAAAAAGAAAAACGGACATTATCACAGAAGCGCAAAAGGCGGGGGTGAATGGGAATTTTTCGATTTACCGGAAGAATGGAGTATTCACTACGATGCATTGACTTTTCACCTGAAACCATTCAGCTTCAAGCACACCGGTTTGTTCCCGGAGCAGGCCACCAATTGGGATTGGTTCTCCAAACTGATTCGCGAAGCCAACCGCCCTATCAAGGTTTTGAATCTGTTTGCCTATACAGGCGGCGCAACACTTTCGGCTGCCAGAGCAGGGGCAAGCGTGACTCACGTGGATGCCTCCAAGGGTATGGTTTCCTGGGCCAAAGAAAACGCTGTTGCCTCCAATCTTGGTGAAGCTCCAATCCGCTGGCTTGTTGATGACTGTGTGAAATTCGTTGAACGGGAAATCAGACGGGGGAATAAATATGACGCCATCATCATGGATCCTCCCTCTTACGGCAGAGGCCCTAAAGGAGAGATTTGGAAAATAGAAGAGAGCATTTTTCCATTCATTGAATTAACCGCACAGATTCTATCCGATGATCCTCTGTTTTTCCTGGTGAATTCTTATACCACAGGCCTGCAGCCTGCAGTGCTTTCCTACATGATTCATACTGCCATTGTATCCCGATTCGGCGGCCAGGTTGAGGCCGAAGAGATCGGCCTTCCGGTAACCTCCAACGGTTTGGTTCTGCCCTGCGGAGCTTCCGGCCGCTGGCAAAGGCAATAAGAACAAAGAATATCGCAACGCGCAATTGCCCCAAAAGTCTATCTTTTGGGGCAATCTTTGTATGGGAAGCATATTTTATTTTAGCTTTGTAGAAATATAATTTCCATCATCGGTATCATAAACCATGTTTTTGATATTGGTGTTCCGAATGGAGGCACCAATGATTTTCCCGGAATCCAGGGCAAAATCGATGCTTCCGTCCGCAAGCTCTTTCAGATCCGTATACTGGACTACCACTTCCGCATTGCAAGCCTGTCCGTCCGGCTGGGTTAAGGTAGCTTCATACACCACCTTCAAGTCATTCACATGGGTCTCCAGAAGTTCTTTTCCCTGTTCACTCACCACATTAAAATAAGCGGAAATCACACGAGGATTTACCCAGGAGAAAAAGGTCTGTTTATTTGCCCATTGAGGATTCAGATGTGCCTCACTGAACAAACGAAGCCCATATTCTTTTGCATGTGCGGCATCAAAATATTTCGCACCGTTTCTGTATACCATCTCAAGCTGTTCTTCCGTAAATGCACCGGGATCCGTCACATAAGCTTCTTCAGAAGAAATCTCGTAGGTTTTCTCATATACCGCCAGATCGCCTTCGAACGCATATGCATACTGCAAAGCCAAATCTTCATCAATGGTTGCCCGTACCGTCACTTCATCGCCGTTGGCATAATATGGTTTTTCATCCACTATTTCAAATGGAATCGCCTGCAAAAAAGAATCTTCACTGACGTTTTCCATCGTAACCCGAATCATGGGGGAGAGATCTTCTGTGGTCAGCTTTACAGCTTCAAACAACTGGTCTGTGGATATTCTGGTGGGAATAGCAAGCCCTTCTACCGTAAGCTGTACCGGTTCTCCGTCCACCCTGAGCTTCATTTTTTTTGCCAGATCCGGATCATATGTGTATGATATCTGAAGCTCATCCCCGTTTGACAAATCGGTGGCCTTACTGATGGATGTCTCAACCTGATCAAAGAATTCTTTGTACTCACCCAGCGTTTCCAAAGATAATGCAACACTTCCCTTGCCGTCATACCCTGACATAACCAGGGACGTCTGTTTCGCCAGACTGATTTCCGTAAAGGATTGATACCAGATATAATAACCGCTTCCTGCACCGATGCCTAACAGGAGAATCAGTAAAACGGGAAGCAAATATTTCCACCTGTTTTTTCTCTTTACGCCAACCGTCGCATTAGAATTGTTCACCAATTGCAAACTGCTTTTTTTTACTCGTCTGGCGGTCCCCTGTCTTGCAACCTTTTTCACAGTTTCCGGATGTCTTGCACCACTTCTCTTTGTACTGCCCGTCTTATTAGCCGATTTTCGTGTCTGTACTTTTTTTCTTTTCTCCGCAGAAAGGTTTACTTCCTCTATCGTTCTGATCACTTCTGCCGGTTCCATTACTTATTTCCTTTACTTTCAACGCTTATCAACAATTCACCATTCTATCACGCCAATCAAGACAGGGAAAGATACAATATCGATAAAAAAGAAGAAATATTATCGCTTATTTCTTACGTTTATCGTCACAAATACTCATTTTGCGTCTTTTTACTCGTAAATGCGATACCTTCCTGACAATGCCAGGAATGCAAATAAATATAAGCAGTTGTCGTAATAACGTCTCTCACCCTTACGCATTGGTTCACGGTAGAAACGAAGCACCCACTCTTTTGCCAGTTTTGCGGTTTCCGACAGATTTTCTCCGTCCAGACGCTCCGGGATTGCCAATGTGCCCTGAGCTGTTGTAGCCAATAATCCTACCGGATGCAGAGCCGGCTCATCCTCCACTACGGTTCCGTCAATTTCATAGGCCATGAAAGGATTCTCTTTTCTGGTAACCCCCAGGAAATACTGGAGTCTCTCTGCCGCCTGTCTCTGCCCCACATCAATGCCACACCACTCATAGTCCAGCCCGATATTGGCAACTGTTCTGTAGGAATCGCTATAGAACCAGTCGTGACGTCCCCAGGGAGTTTCTCTCATGGTGGGTTCGCCCTCAAAGGTAGCGTATTCCGCAGACATACCGGTCACAGGATGACAGGCCTTGGCCAAGTGCTCTCTGCTGGCAATCACAGCTTCCTTAAAGAATTCTCTGTCTTCTTCATAAGCCCACCGGGCAAACAATTCATAGAAATGAGGCAAATGATAGGAAGGGTCTGTAAAAGGACTTCCGGGAACAAATAAAATCTGATGGTTGTCGTTATTCCACATGGGTGCTCCGGGTCTGCCGTTGCTACCCTTGTGTATTGCCGCATGCAAAATATCCTTTGCCTCCCTGGAATACGCAAAGATGCCCTCTCCGTCTCCCCATCTGTGAGATGCAAAGAAAAGTGCCATTGCAAAAAACTCTTCTCCATCAGGTGCGGGTCCCTCCGCGTTTTTCGTACCGTCCGGCTGACAGGACCAGGCAAAATAACCTTCGTTTTCGCCATAATCCATGAACATATACGTCTTCGCCCATTTCCAGATGCAGTCGAATTCTTTCTTCATATCAAGCTGCACGCACATCATCATGCCATAGGACATACCTTCTGTTCTGGCATCGATATTCCCCGTATCCTCCAGATATGCCATATCCTCTGTGGGTTGACGATACACACATTCTTCAGGGTCATAGAAAAAAGTATATACGATTTCCTGCAATCTTTTCTCCACATCCCGGTCAGAAATACCAACCTCCGCAAACACATTACGATAGTTTTCTTTTTTCATTTTCCTGTTTCCTCCGTATTTCCCTTATACTTACTGTTTATGCTTTCCGTACCTTTCACGGATTGTTTCTCCTCGTTTCCCCTTCCTATCCACTATATGTTGCCGGCATTCTTCCTGTATCTGGAAGGCGTACACCCCTGAAGGGCAATAAATTTGCTGATGAAGTAATCCAGATCATGATACCCTACCTCTTCAGCGATCTGACTGATTTTCTTATCTGTATTTACCAGCTGACTGGCCGCTTCTGCAATACGATAGTTATTCAGATAATCTCTAAAAGACTGACCATACCTTTTCTTAAAGATTTGTCCCAGATAGGAGCTGTTAATATAAAACTTCTGACTCAGGCTTCGCAAAGTCAGATTATCTGCATAGTGCTCTCTGATTTCTGCGTCAATATCGTCCAGAATGCCTCTGGAACTGTTTTTACGCAATTGGATCAGGTACTCTGCATATTCTGCAGCAAATTCCTTCATATGCATTCTAGTACCACGAGAAAACGTTCCGGCTTCCATTTTTTCTGTCATATATGCCAGTACTTCCTCCTGGTTAATGGAAGGATCCTGTTCCACAGCCAGATGTAACAGATTAAACAGGAGATAATTGGTGTTCAAAGCCATGTTATCTCTGACCACTCCTTCCCGCTCCATATCATCAAAAAGATCATCTACAGTCTGCTCTATTTCTGTTCTGTTATTCTGATTCACCGCCTGTACCAGCAAATCCAAAGACTGTTTGCTGAGAATCGCTCTGGATTGCTCTATCTGCATTCCTTCATCATATATGTATACTGTCTGCTTTTCCTGGAAGTTCTTGTAGGAGCGCATCATTCCCGCAGAACTGTAAGAATAGGGCAGCCTGACAGGGTCGTTAATTGCTTTGCCCACCAGCATAATAATCGGATACTCCGGCACAGAGAGCTGAATATGTTTTATCATACTCTCAAACATTTCTTCTTTAGATCCATAACTCTGGCCAGCCATATAGTCACAGAATATGAACCCCACCTCGTACTCCTCTACATAATCGAATAAGTCAACAAACAGATGATCTGCATAGTTTCCCAAAAAGCGGGCTGCACTTTCATAGATATCCTGTCGGACACTCTGAATTTCATCATCTGTCAGTTCCTCTATCAAGGCAAGATGATCCATTGTGATATGGATGTATCGAATTTCTCCTTGTAAATTCAGATGTTTTTTTACATAGTCCAAATTCACCTTTTCCCATTTTCCTCTCAAAAGGGAAAGAATATTCTGGTCTAAATAGCTTCGCTCCAACTGTTCCGTTTTTCGGTTTTCTACCACATAAACCTGATTTTTGTCCATTACTGTACGAAGACACTCCAGAAGAGTATCCTTTTGTACCGGTTTCAAAAGATAATCCACGCACTCATACTGTATGGCCGCCTTGGCATATTTGAAATCGCTGTAGCCGCTTAGAATAATCAAATAACAGTTCTTCTGAAGCTGGTCTCTGATTGCTTCCAGTAACTCCAAACCATTCATTTCCGGCATCCGTATGTCAGTGATCACCAGATCCACATCATGCTCTTCCAGATACTGCAATGCATCTTTGCCGTTTACGGCTTTCTTTACAATTTCAAAGCCTTCCGCTTTCCAATCAATGATCACCTCTAATCCCTGCAGAATAAATGGTTCATCATCAACTAACATTACTTTTAACATCTTACTTCTCATCCTTTGTCATGATTCACTGCACAATCTACAGGAATTCGAATGGCTGTAAAGGTGCCTACTCCCACTTCACTTTCCACCTCGAACTGTACCCTGCGTCCGGTCATCATATGAAGACGAAGGCAGGCATTGATGATCCCCACATGGGTATTCGACTTCAAATCATCAATGGTACAGTTTGCCATCAGCTCTTTCATATGATCCACAATCTCATCTTCCATACCGCTGCCGGTATCCTCAATTTCCAAAATGAACTCTTCATTCTTTTCAAAAGTACGAACATATATCCAGCAATCTGCGGCTTTCTTCTCGATTCCATGGACGCAGGCATTCTCTACAAAGGTAACCAGTGTCAGTTTTGGAATCAGATATTCTCTTGTTTGATCTTCCATATCAATTTCAAAGTGGAATCGATCACCAAAACGATATTGTTGCAAATCCAGATAAGCATCGATGAACTGCATCTCTTTTTCTACCGTGATATAGTCAGATACCCAGTCCACATTCTGACGTTCCAGGATAGCCAGCCGCTCTATCATATGGGCTGTTTCTGTTTCCTGCTTCAAAAGGCAGTGCATTCGGATACTCTCCAGAACATTGAAAAGAAAATGCGGATTAATCTGACTCTGCAGCGCCAGCAATTCAGCATTCTGCCGTTCGATGTCCATTTCCTGTTTCTCCAGACGGTCTGTATACACCGTTCGAATCAGTTCGTTGATACGTCTTGCCATATAGTTATAGTTTTCCATCAACGCACCGATCTCATCCTTACCCTGAATTTCACCGATTTCATGCAGGCTATCCGCATTGGCCTTATCAAACGCAAAACTCAAGGTTTCTAATCTGGTCACAAAAGAATTGTAAAAAAGTTTTCCCATGATGATGGGAATCAATAAATTTGTTGCAAGGAGAAATAAAAACAGCCACCAATAACCGGCAATCTCTTTTTGCAGAGAAGTGCTCTCCTTAAGACAGACAATCCGCAGTGTTTCTCCCGGCAGCTGCACCGTCTTTTCATATCCGATTCTCTCATCCCCGGTCAATTCATAGAAATCCTGGGTATTGTTACTAAAGCCCTTATTGGAATAAAGAATTGTATTATCGTGACATACCAGAATGGTATAGGGACAATGCAAATTGGAAAGTTTCTTTACCATTGTATTGTAATCAATATCTACCTGCACCAGCTGCACTTTATCGCTGTCCTTAAAAAAGCTTAGTGCGCGAATATAAGAAAATCTTCTTTTGATGGATGCTGTGGGAGAACTGTCTCCCACATAATAATATGCAAAGTAGGAAACCGGGGTGTAAACGCTTCTCTCTTCTAACAATTCCGGTCTGTACCAGGGGAGCTTCTTTGCATCGGCCAGCTGATATACGCTACCACCATTGATGATGGTGTCATTATCCGTATAGAAGGACACAGTCTTGATGGAACCGCCCTGTAACATTTCCAAGGGAACCTTTTCCAGAAAATCGTATCTGGCTTCAAAATAATGCATAGGGGTATCGTAGGATTCGATCAGGAATTGGTGGAGTGTTTTGTTGGTGTACAGGTCATTTGTCACCTCAACCACCTCATCCATAGTAAACTGAATATCCGCTTCCACTGCCCGGCAGTGGTTTTCCATATCAATTTTCTGGTCGTTTCCGGCCCGGGAAGATACCAGCACAAAAATAATACCGTCTGTCAGAGCCAATGGCAGGATCACACACAGGATATACAAAATCGCCAGCTTTTTCCCGATGCGATAATCATTCATTCGATTCGTTATCTTCTGCCATACATGTTTCAAAGAAATGTCTCCCTATCCCCAATCATGCTTTTCCCAATCGCCATCACTTAGTCGTTCTTGCCGGAAAGAATTCCAACATCCATACTGCCGGAACGGAAACCTTCCAAATCCAGTGTAATATACACAAATCCCAGCTCTTTAAGGTGCTCGATCACTGCTTTCCGGTTTTGGATCAACAGCTCCATTTGTTCGATATCAATCTCAATTCTGGCAATCTTTCCGTGCACTCTCAATCGTACATTGAGAAAGCCCATAGCTCTTAAGTATTTCTCGCCCTGTGCAACACGGGAAAGGATTCTCTCATCCAAAGCTTCTCCATATGGAATCCGGGTTGCCAGACAGGGAGTCGCAGGTTTCCCCGCAACAGCCAGCCCCAGTTCAGCCAGCCACTGTCTCACCATGTTCTTGGTGATACCGGCCTCCGCCAGGGGACTTCTGATTCCCAATTCCTTCAACGCCTGAATGCCCGGTCTGTATACATGCAGATCATCTTCATTGGTTCCGTCAATGACTGTATCGAATCCTAACTGTGCAGATTTCTCCAGCACACTCCGGAAAATCATTTTCTTACACAAGTAGCATCTGTTTACAGGATTTCTTGCAATCTGCTCATCCCCAAATTCATCAACCGATATGCAGACATGCATTGCCCCTATCTGTTTTGCCAACTGTTTTGCCTCCTCCATTTCATGATGGGGATGCAATTTCGTATGCACGGTTATGGCACACACGTTTGTTCCATGCAGCTTGGCAGAATCTGCTGCCAGTTTTAACAAAAGTGCAGAATCTGCACCACCGGAAAAAGCCACCGCGATATTTCTGCGTGTCATATCATTCATGACAGATACCAGAACTGTCTTTTTCTTTTCCCATTCTACAGATATATTTTCCATATCAGTCCCCACTTCGCCGCAATAGGTTGACATCAGGTAACATCCACCAGTTGATATGTCACCTTGCCATCCGATTGATCTGAGAAGCCAGATAGCCGGCTCCGTATCCATTATCAATATTCACTGTGGCCACGCCGTTGGCACAGGAATTGATCATCGTGAGCAATGCTGACAGTCCCTGAAAGGATGCCCCGTATCCTACCGAAGTGGGAACTGCAATAACCGGTTTATCCACCAGTCCCCCGATGACACTTGCCAGGGCTCCTTCCATACCGGCTACGGCAACCACACAATTGGCACTCTGAATCACATCCAGTGCGGAAAGGAGTCGATGCAGACCGCTTACTCCCACGTCATAAATTCGCTCCACACGATTTCCGAAAAACTCTGCCGTCTGGGCAGCCTCCTCTGCAACGGATATATCTGCTGTACCGGCGGTACAAACCGCGATCATTCCTTTTCTTTCTTTTCCTTCCTTCTCAATCTTCAGAACACAGGAACAGGGGTCATACTGAATATCGGGAATTGCTTCTTTCACTAACTCATACTGATGCTTTGAGGCTCTGGTTCCCAGGACTTCTCCGTTTTCACGATATAATGTAGTAAAAATATGTAGCAGGTGGTCATCCTCTTTTCTACTGCAGAATACCACTTCCGGAAAACCGGAGCGCACCTGTCTGTGCAGATCCAGTTTTGCATATCCCATGTCTTCAAAGGGTTTCTTTCGAAAATAAGCCTCTGCCGCTTCCACAGAAACTGTTCCCTGCTTCACTTGTTCCAATAACTCTCTTGCGTTCATCTCAATCACCATCTATAAGGACCTATTACTTGCAATCCCTGCCCACCGCGAATCGGAAAGACAGCGGAAGTCGCAATCCGTACTGTTCCAGAAATGCTCTGTCTTTCAACACCTGTTCCGTTGGTCCGTCATAAACAATACCGCCTTTTCCCAGCACCAGCGTCCTTTGGCAGGTGTCATAAATGAAATCCAGGTCATGGGATGCCAGCAGCTTCATACCCGGAAGCCCGTTTATCACCCGGATCAATTTGTCCCTGTTACAGGGATCCAATGCTACAGAAGGTTCATCCATCAGGATCATTTCCGGTTCGGTGGAAAGGATTGTTGCAATGGATGCCAGTTTTTTCTCTCCTCCCGACAGCTTGTATATATGTCTGTCACGCAAATGAGAAATCCCTGTCAGTTCTAATGCTTTTTTGACTTGCTCTTCCACGGACTCTCGATCTACGCCATAATTTTCGGGAGCAAAAGCCACGTCTTCATAGACCGTGCCCATGAACAACTGACTTTCTGCATCCTGGAAAACATAGCCTTCTTTCCTTCGAATGGACGCCAGCGTCTTGGTCGTCAAAGGCTCTCCGTCCATTCGGATTGTGCCCCGGTTGACCATCTCCAATCCAACGATCAGCTTAAGAAGCGTGGATTTTCCTGCACCATTGGCTCCGATAATACCTACTGTCTCATTTGCTTCAACTGAAAACGATACATCTTCAAATACCCAATGAGCCGTTTCATAAGCAAATCCTATGTTCTGCAACTCCAATCTGGCCATGAACGACCTCTCTTCCCTATCCGATTCATTCAAGTACGCCACCGGCGTACTTGCCGCCAGGTGCGCACTCCGAAGGATCTTTCATCTGCGCGCCTCTGCGATCCGCCGAAGGCACAACTTTACAGGTTACCTTTGCGGACTGCCTTTGTAGACTATCTGTGAGGACTGCCTTTGTGGACTATCTTTGCGTGCTACCGATAAACTATGGGAAATAATTTCAAAATCACAAAAATACCCATCCATATACCCACGAACAGATAACTGTCTCTTTTGGATACTCTGCCTGTATGCAGATAGTACTCTCCCCGAAAGCCTCTCAAAATCATACTTTCGTATACTCTCTGCCCCTGATCCATGGTACGTAATAACAAATTTCCCAGCAGGGAACCCCACACACGGAAATGAACTCCCTTTTGTCCGGGAGCTCGAAGCTGATAAGCCTTCATCATCCGATCTGTTTCTTTCAGAAACAGAATCAGGTACCTGTATATCAACGACAAAAGCACAACGAAGCCAGCGGGTACATGAAGGCAGCGAAGTCCATAACAAATCTGATCCATGGTTGTCATTTCCATCAGTATATAGCCTGCCAAAACGGTCAGAAGTGCCTTCATCCACAGAGTGATCATACTAAGCATCCCCGCAGTCAAAGTTATCCCCCAAAAATTCAGCACGGGAATCCTGTTAAAAATTGGATTCGCAATACCCATGCAAAATACAAAGAAAAAAACTACTTTTAATCGTTTCATACACCTGATGAAAGAAATGTCATACAGGATCATCATAGCCAGGGGATATACCAGAAGATACAGAAGTCCCACCGGATGATAGTTTTCTACTGACACTACAAACAGCATGTATAGAATGGTAACTGATAATTTCGCCAACGGATGCAACTCATTTGATCTGCTGCAGGAGCCCTTTTCACGATCCACGTGATGAATCTCCCGGATAGCGTGATCCATTTTACCGGTACTGTGTTTCGCCATATTTCTCTTCACACACCCGTCCCTCCCCGGCACACTCTCTTGGCTTTTACTCAAAAATAATGATGTATATCTTTATCCTCGTTTGAGAAAAAGACATACATCATTATTGTACCTAATTTCCGTATAGATAACAAGATTATTCCTTTACACCACCAATGGTTAATCCTGTTACAAAGTATCTCTGTAAGAACGGATACAAACAAATGATAGGCAGCATGGTTACAACCGTTGCTGCAGATCTGATTGTAATTGGTGTGATAGCAGCCGTTGAGTTCTTTGCTGTATCAGCACTACCACTCTGCTGCATAACAGAAGACAACAGTTTCATCAACTCGTACTGCAATGTTGTATATTCCGTTTTCATACGGTTGTAAAGCATCGCATCAAACCAGGAGTTCCACTGGCCAACTGCTACAAACAATGCTACGGTAGCATATACCGGTTTACATAACGGTGAAATGATTTTCCAGAATATAGTCAAATATCCTGCACCATCCAACTGTGCTGATTCCTCCAGGCTATCAGGAAGTCCCAGCATATAGGTACGAAGCACCAGCATATTCCATGCTCCGATCATACCCGGAACTATGTATACCCAGAAGCTTCCTGTCAGATGCAGATTTTTATACAACATGAAGATAGGAATCATACCACCATTTACATACATAGTAATGACCCAGAAAAAGGACAACTGTGCTTTGAACAGAAATCGCTTACGGCTAACTACATACGCCAACAGAGCATTGGCAAAAAGGGCGGTAAATGTTCCGATCACGGTTCTCGCTACTGTGATTTTCGCACCTGTCACCAGATTCTGCATGGCAAGTACCGTAGTATAATTCTTCATCGTAAATTTACGGGGCCAGAGATAAATGCCACCTCTTACCGCATCGATACCATCATTAAAAGAAATAGCTAGTGTATTGATAACCGGATACAACGTTACGGTAATGAAAACAATCATAAAGATTGCAATAAGAACTGAAATAATTCTATCTTCCAGGGATCTTTTTATATGTTTTGTATTCATGCTTCCATCCCCTCCTTAGAACAATCTCTCTTCACCGGTTTTTTTAGCCCACCAGTTACATACAAGAATCAATGCAATGGAAACCGCACTCTTGAAGATACCGGCTGCAGTACCGAGTGAATAGTCATTTTGTGAAATACCCCATTTCAAAACGTAAATATCAATTGTCTGAGATACGCTCTGAACCAGACCGTTACCAAGTAAGTACTGGATTTCAAAACCGGCATTCAAAACGTTACCAATGTTCATAATCAGCAGGATCATTATAGTCGGTTTGATACCCGGTAAAGTAATATATCTGATTTTCTGCAATCTGCTGGCACCGTCAATTGACGCCGCTTCATACAGACAGGGATCTATAGCTGTAATAGCAGCCAAATAAATGATTGCATTCCAACCTGTTTCCTTCCAGCAGTTGGCAAAAGCAACTATTGGCCAGAAAAAATTGGGATGAGCAAAAAAGTTAATTGCCTGATCAATAATTTTCGTTCTTAATAATAAGTCATTGATAATTCCGGTACTGGACAATGCGTCATGCAAAATACCGGTTACGATGATCCAAGAAAGGAAGTGAGGCAGATAAGAAACCGTCTGAATCACTTTTTTTGTCAGGGTATGACGAATTTCGTTTAGCAGAATAGCAAACAAAATAGCCATAATTGTGGATGTTACCAGATTCAGAACACCCATACAAAAGGTATTACGAATCACTTTAATAAAAACATCATCTCCAAACAGGAATTTGAATTTATCAAGTCCCACAAATTTGGAATGTAATAATCCATTTTTGGGTTTGTACTGCTGGAAAGCCATAATCCATCCGGTTAATGGCCAATAGCAGAAAATGAAACCATACACTACTGTAATAAACGAAATAATCAGTAGTGTCTTTTGTCTTTTAATCTCTTTCCAGGTAATTTTTTTATCTTTCTTTACCGCAGAGGCATTGGTGTTAGCCATATCCTACTCCTATCTTGTCGAAAATGAAGCAGCAACAGTCAGCATTTTCATGCACCATTGCTGCTCATTTACGGCAATTATTATTTCACTTTACTTATACAGTAAAAATCTTATTTGAATGTATCAAGAATTGCCTGCATCTCTGCGATGAAATCCTGTGGTTGAGCCGCATTATAAACATCCATATACTCAGCCCATGTAGCATCAAAGTCAGAAGCCATAACAACCTTAGGTAACCATTCATGTTTGATTTCACCCATCTTAGCCCAAGCTACACCACCGGGAGTTTCTGTTGTGAAGTTGTTGGAGAAAGAGTACATAGGGAACCAAGGAGCATTATCCTCTACTACGGAACCGATCATGCCGGGGTATGTTGTAACACCGTATGCGTTGAAGCAGTTCTTCAGAGGTTCAGCCATATCCTTCATGAATTCAGAAGGCTGCTCTTCAGGTTTGTTAGCGTTCTTTCCGTCATCACTTGTTCCATGCCACTGAGGGAAGTAGGAATACTGACAGCGATGAGCTGCCTGATATGTTGTATCTGCCCACTGTGCTCTCTGCTCATCTGTACGATAATATAAACCATTTTCATCTACGTTATAGTCAACACCTTCAACGCCCCAGAATCTGAGATCATGAAGCTCCTGGTCCATAGCTGTAGCTACAAGGAATTCGAAAGCCTTATCAGGGTCTTTACAGTCAACTGTAATAGCAATACCTGATGCCTGGTTTACAGTATCTCCATATGTATGCCATCTGTTTTCCATACCTTCTTCTGTTGTAAGACCAAGAGGAACATAGTTGCAGCCTTTTGCATCAAGACCCTGCTGTTTGAATACATCGTTAACTGTGTTAGCAAAATCCCACCACTGGTCAACCATACCAAGTACACGACCTGTGGAAAGCTTAGCAATGTATTCGTCATATGTCTGTGTGAAGGATTCCGGATCAACCATACCCTTCTGATATTCTTCGTTCAGTTTCTTGAAGTACTTGATGGTATCTTCGGAAACGTTATAGTCATTAACTGTCATAGTAGCCTTATCAACGATAACAGAACCGTCGTTAGGATAACCTGCTAAGAACTGACCTGCATTTTCAAGGCAGAAGTATCTCCAGTCTTCACAAAGGATTGTGTATGCGATATTAGGAGTGCCGTCTTCCATAGTAGGATTTTCAGCAATGTAGCTCTCTAACAGATCGAAGTACTGATCCATTGTTTTGATCTGTGGATATCCGGCCCATTCCAGAACACGAACCTGGATCCAGAATGCTTCGTCATTGTGTGTTGTCTGTTTGTTTTCACCCTTTGTGTTACCAAATGGATTGATCCAGTAAATGTGGCCATCGGGCTGGCGGAATTTCTCCCACTCTTCCTCTGTGAACCATGCTTCCTTGAATTCAGGATATTTGTCGATGTATTCATCCAAAGGAAGCAGAGCACCTGCATCCAAAAGCATTGCCATTTCATCAGAATCAATGAAGTCAGGATATTCGCCACCGGCAATCAGAGTACCTGTTGCTTCGGAAGCTGTCTGACCTGTTAACCAGGTTTCTTTTACTTTTACGCCATACTTTTCTGCAATCATGGCAGCGATTTCGTTATCGTCGTTGATTTCAGAACCGGGCATTGTGATGAAGTACGTAAACTCGGTAACCTCACCAGAACTTTCTGTTGCTGTGTCTTCAGCAGGAGCTGCAGTTTCTTCTGTTGCTGCAGGTGTGCTGTCATCTGATGCTGCAGGAGCAGCTGTTTCGCTTCCGCCACAGCCAACTAATGTTGCAAGAGCCATAGCAGAAACAAGTAACATGGAAATTACTTTCTTTTTCATTTTTTCCCTCCTTAAATTTGCACAATTGTTGTGCTTGCATGAACAGTCTAAGTCCAAATCGTGAACAAAACAACCCGACAAATTCTTACTCGACTCCCGACAAAATCTAGAAATGCACTAGGGACGTTTCTTTTGCCATAAGGTGTAAGGAGGTGGGTGCCTTATGACAAGAAAAACGTCCCTAGTGCAAATGCTATGCTACTTGCTGCTTCCCTGACGATACTGGCCGGGTGTAATGCCGAACCGTTTCTTAAAGGTTCTGTTGAAGTGCTCCACATTTGGATAGCCAACAGAATATGCCACATTCTCTATGGTCATATTTCCATTTCTCAGAAGCGCTTTTGCTCTCTTCAATCTGGTAAGTGTGATATGCTCACTAAAGGTTTTTCCGGATTTTTCCTTAATGTATTTGGAAATGTAAGGTTCTGAAAGGTGGAAATGGGCAGCCATGCCTTCCAGCGTGACATCCTTATATCCGGCCTGAATATAGTTCAACATGGCAACCAGTCTGTCATCCTTGTCAGAATTGGTGCCTGCCACTTTGGGAATCTTGTTCACAGCAACTACCAACGCCTGAATCGAAGCCTTGATGATATCCTCATCAATGCCTGCACCCCAGTAACGTTTTCCATCACAGGAAATTCCCACAAATGCCATAGCCTTGGAGGAGGAACCTCTGGACAAAGCATGCTCTTCATAGACCGACAACTCATAACTGATATCAAAATACTGCTTGATGGTATTGCTGACCGCATCCAGACGACCGTTACCATTGGCATCAACCACTACCTTTTTCTCACCGCATACGATAGTTGCTTCTGCCATAATGCCACGTACCTGTTTGAAATGACATTCATCAATTCTGAACACAGGTGTATATTCCAGATAATTGTCTTCGAAGATCTCATATACCCATTGTGGTGACAATTCTTTATGCTCTTTATCCGAAACATTCTTCACAGTATAGCCAACCTCTTCCTGCATGGATTTGGGCAGGTTGATAGAGAAATTCTGTTTCAAAATGTAACTGATACCACCCTTGCCGGACTGGCTGTTGATGCGGATCACATCTGCATCATAGGTACGGCCCACATCCACCGGATCGATGGGAAGGTATGGAATGGTCCAATGCTCATCCTTACCCTCTTCATGCCATTTCATACCTTTTGCAATGGCATCCTGATGAGAACCGGAGAAAGCCGTAAATACCAGATCTCCTGCATAAGGCTGTCTGTCATATACATTCATGCCGGTTAAGGTCTCATAAGTTCCCCTGATGCTCGGCATGTCAGAGAAATCAAGTCCCGGATCCATACCGTAGGAATACATATTCATCGCCACAGTAATCAGATCCACATTACCGGTGCGCTCTCCGTTTCCAAACAAAGTACCTTCCACACGGTCGGCACCTGCCATAATGCCAAACTCCGCATCGCTGACACCGCAGCCTCTGTCATTATGAGGATGAATGCTAAGTACCACTCGTTCTCTTTCATGCAGATTCTTGCTGATATAGGAAATCTGGGAGGCAAAAACATGCGGCATGGCAGTTTCCACTGTGGCGGGAATGTTGATGATAATCCCTCTGTCTTCATCCTCTTTCCAGACGTCAATTACTTCATTGCAAACCTCCAGTGCATACTCTACTTCCGTGCCATGGAAGCTTTCCGGACTGTATTCAAACAGGAAATTGCCATCTGTCGTATTGGCCAGTTCCCGAAGCAGCTTCGCCCCATCCACGGCAAGCTGTTTGATTTCCTCTTTGGATTTGCCAAAAACCTGCTCTCTCTGGGCAACGGATGTGGAGTTATACAAATGAATCACTGCACGGGGAGCCCCTTTTACAGCATCAAAGGTTTTCCGGATAATATGTTCTCTGGCCTGGGTCAGAACCTGGATGGTAACATCCTCCGGAATCATATTCCGTTCGATCAGCACACGGATAAACTCGTACTCTGTTTCGGAAGCAGCCGGAAAACCCACTTCAATTTCCTTGAATCCGATCCGTACCAACAATTGGAAAAACTCAATCTTTTCTTCCAGGCTCATGGGTTCTATCAACGCCTGATTACCGTCGCGAAGATCTACAGAGCACCATATGGGAACCCGGTCCACACAATCCTTTGTAGCCCATTCCAGATCCATGACGGGAGGCATATGATACTGTTTGGTATATTTTTCAAAATTTTTCATAATCTTTCTCCATTCATAAGTAAGACTTTTTTCTCACTTCTCTCACTTTTTCATTCACAAACAGCCTGATACCATCCTTTAAATATGGAAAAAGCCATTTGCTAACAATAGATATCAGCAATACAAAAGAGAGATAAAAATTGTCAATCATTTTGACAGTATTTTATCTCTCTAAATTCATTGTTGCAATGACTAGTTTTAATCAAATACATTGATGATATTTGCCATTTATGCCATCATTATTCAACTATCTTGCACTATTTTGTCACGCTTCTCCCATTTCCTCCAGTTCCATCTCTGCTTCCAGCATTCTTTCCAGCAGGGTCTCCTGCAAATGCTCCTCTTCCTCCAGTTGGCTCTGCAGCTCCATCAATTTCTGATAATCCGTCGCCAAAGCCGGATCTGCCAGCTGTATCTTCAGGTCATCTGCTTTTTTCTCACTGTCCGCAAGCTGCTTTTCATACTTTTCCAAGGACTTCAATAACCTGGAACGAATTTTACCCGGATTATAATACGTTTTCTTATCAAACACGTCCTCCAACGTGGGAGTGCCATTCTGATTTGTCCCTGCCTTATTACCGGTTCCCGGACCACTTTGTGTGGTGCCGTTTTTCGCTGTGGAAGCCGGTCCTCCTTTGATGATTCCCGCTTCCCGTTTTCTTTTTTCTTCCAGATAATCTTCGTAGCCGCCCTGATACTGTCGCACCTCCGTCTGGGTGAATTCCAGCACGCCGGTTGCGATCTGTTTGATAAAATAGCGGTCGTGGGACACAAACAGAACCGTTCCCTCAAATTCCCGAAGCATTTGCTCCAATGCCTCTTTTCCCACCATGTCCATATGATTGGTAGGTTCATCCAGGATCAGACAGTTGGGTTTGGTATAGAACATCTTACAGAGAGCCAGTCTCACCTTTTCTCCACCGGAGAGCTGCCCCATCAGTTTCTCCACGTCCTCTCCCGAGAACATAAAAGCACCCAGGGCACTTCTTACATCTTCCCGCAACAGATGGGGATAGGTTTCCCAAAAGTTATCCATCACAGACTGATTGGGGTCGGCATCATTGACCACAGCCCGTTGCTGGTCAAAATACCCGATTTCCACATTACCGCCAATGGTAAAGGTACCACCCAAAGGAGGCAGCTCACCAATCAGCGTTTTCAGCAAAGTAGACTTTCCTTTTCCGTTTTCTCCGAGCACTGCCAGTCGTTCCTTCTTCTGCAAGCGAAAAGATACTTCTCCCAGAACAGAATCATAACCGATTTTCAATTTACTGGCCGTGATCACATCATTGTAGCTTTCCATGTTCGGCGTGAACATGGCATGAAAGGTTCTGGTATCAAAACGACGAGGCTTCTCGATCTTCACCATGTGCTCAATCTGCTTTAATTTGGATCTTGCGGCAGTCACCTTGGTAGGCGTGTTTTTCCACTTTTCCACCCACTCGGTAAGTCTTGCAATTTCCTTTTGCTGCAGTTCGTAATCCTTTTCCTGCTTCAGCAGGTTTTCTTCCTTCTGACGCATAAATGCAGAATAGTTTCCCACATAGCGTTTCATCCTGCCGTATTCAATTTCATAGGTTACATCGATCACCTTATCCAGAAACATACGGTCATGGGAAACGATTACCACAGCCTTATCATATGTCTTCAGGTATTCCTCCAGCCACTCAATGGTTGGCAGATCCAGATGGTTGGTGGGCTCATCCAGAAGCATGATGTCCGGGCGGCTTAACAACAGCTTGATGAAAGCCACCTTGGTCTGCTGCCCGCCGGAATAGCTTCCGATGGGTCGCTTCAAATCTTCCAAAGGGAATCCGAATTGTTGAAACATGATTTCCATATCCGTTTTCCAGGTATATCCCTTTAAAGCTTCCATCTTCTTCTGCAGATGGTCATACTCATACAAAAGGTTATCCTCTGACTGGTCATGAAGCATGGCTTCAATCTCTTTCATTCTTGCTTCACAAGCAAATACAGGAGAAAATGCTTTCTTGATCTCATCTTCCACCGTTACATTGGGATCCTCAAAACTGATCTGGCGAAGGAAGCCAATCTCCTGCTTTCCTGCCATCACAATGCCACAAGACTCATCACTGTCCGGATTGGCCATTTCCAGATCTCCTACGATCAACTTTAACAGGGTGGTTTTTCCGCATCCGTTTCTACCCACCACAGCTATTTTCTCATTATCATGAATTTCAAAATTCACGTCAGGTAATATTACATCGGCGCCATATTGCACTATGGCATGCCTAATCTGATATCTCACAATAAACTCCATTCTACAGACACAAAGGTGTCTTTCTAATCATACAGTATCTCCCCCATATGTCTTTCCTAAATTGTGCTCCTTCAACCAAAAGCTACATGTCTGAATGCATGCGCATCGGTCTTGGCAGGAACAGGACGAAAGACTATTCGTCAATGCTCCAGGGCAGAGAATACCACATTTCTCATTCTTCTGGAATACTCTGTGGTTCCGGTATCCGCTTTCTGCTGCATCATAATAAAAGTCAGCTCATGAGCCGGATCATTCATCACGTAGGTTCCAAGCCATCCATCCCATCCATACTCTCCCGGGGAGCAAATGCCTGCTGCCTGATCCGGTCGTGTCATGATACGAAGCAGATTGCCATAGCTGTAGCCGGCAAGGGACTCCCAGGTATCCACCCCCTTCTGCTGGACTTCGTTTACATGTGCGGTGGTCATGAATTTCACTGTTTCCGGTGATAAGATCTGCTGCCCCTGAAAACTGCCTTTCTGCAGCAACATGGTGGCAAATCGGGCATAATCATCTATGGTTGAAGCCAGACCTGCACCGCCGGATTCAAAAGCAGGGGCATACTGCATCCGATTGGATATTCCCAGATTCGGATAGGTATCTTCCCGCAGTCCATCAGGATACCCCCGATAAAGCTTGGCCAGTCGGGATTGTTTTTCCTCCGGCACATAGAACCCCGTATCCTCCATGCCAAGAGGTTCAAAAATGCGTTTTTTCAGGAATTCCCCAAACCCCATACCGGAAACCACTTCCACGACCGCACCCAGAACATCTGCGGAAAAGCCATACTGCCATATAGTTCCCGGTTCAAAGGCCAAAGGAAGTTTGCCAAGTGCATTCATGAACTCATAGGTGGTATAAGCTTCCTCCGTATCCATCCTTGCAATCACATCATCCATCAGTTTTGCCACTCTCACTTCGGCCGGGTTGCTCTCTCCCGGATATGCCACACCGGAAGTCATATGAAGCAAATCCTTGATTGTGACAGGTTTCTTCGAAGGAACAGGCACGCCTCCTTGTATGGTATGTGGATTAGAAAATCCGGGCAGGTAGTCCGCAACATTTGCAAGCAGGTCAATTTTCCCTTCTTCCAGAAGAAGCATAACCGCTGCCGATGTAACCGGTTTTGACATGGAATACATTCTGCATATGGTATCTCTTGTCATGGGCAAATTGCTCTCCATATCCCGCAGCCCCGCCTGATAATAACAAACCTCTTTTCCTTGATGCAATACCATGCAGCTCACCCCTGCAACGAAGCCGGTAGCAACCATCTCGTTGGCCAGTGACTGCAGTTTTTCTAATTTTCGGATATTCATTTTAACACGCCTCACTTTTCCATGCATTTCTGACTAACACATCTATATATGCAGTTTTTTCTTCGCATATGATGCCGCTTATTTCATCCTGTATGCCCGGTTAAACTCCTTCACATGCTTCTCAATGGTTTCCAAAGCCCAGTCAATTTTGGAAGCATCCCGGTCACAAACACCGATCAGCACAATAATAGGTGAAATATAGGTTACTGCCAATGCACCCGGATCCGCCTCCCTGACAACACCCTCTTCTATCAGGACTTTGAACAGCACTTCATGGCGTCTGATCTGTGCATATACATAACGCTCATTATATATTTCTGCCAGCTCCGGCATATGGAACTGTTCTACCATCAGCAGCTTTCTGAAGGCTTTCGCCCATTCGTCGGTAAGTGTGTGGAGGAAAAGATTTTTCAACGTATCCACCTGCTCCTTTTCCGTCATCCCGATCAGGCTTTCTCTCTCCTCAGAATGCTTGTCATAGTTCACATGAACCTTTTCCATACTCTCCTCATAGCCCTTGTTACTGGCCTCCAAGATCGCATCGAACAAATCCTTTTTGCTCTGATAATGCTTATACAAAGCAGGAGCCGTACATCCGACTTCGGCAGCAATCTGGGCCACCGATACAGCCTTATATCCCCTTTCCGCGAAAAGCTCCAACGCTTTTTGCAAAAATAAGTCCTTTGTTCCCTTGTCTTTTCTAGCCATCTGCTACGCCTCCTGTTTGGAATGTGTTATCGGGGAATGATTCCCAGAATTTTGCCTGTCATATACAATACCAGTCCAATGGTCGGAATGATATAAAGTCCAACGATTCCGCCTGTAAATAAAAGTGTATACAATCCGCCGAGATGGATCTTACACTTATCCTCTGTAAAATAATACCCAACTGCCAAAACCGCAAACAACAGCGTGATCAGTAATCCAGCCAGTGCGCCGGGGGACCTGTAGGTCAATGTCACACTGTCTGCGTCCCGGTCTAATAGGATTCCCAAAAAACCATCGCAAAGCCGAACCATATTGGGTCCATAGGGAATCGCCTTCATATCCGACCACACCAAATAATCCGTTTCTACCCTCCAGCCCTTCACTGCAGCCAGTGGCAGGAACAGAATGTCGCCTTTCTGAATGCCCCGGGTACTTGCTATATCCTCAAGACCGATTCGAACAGTACCCTGCCGTGCATCTAACAGAATGTCTGTTACTTCCAATCCGTTTTGATAAATGGCTTCAACACCAGGATCTGATTCATATTGCACTCTGGCATCTGCTGGCAGCACATAGGCATGGGTTAATACTGCATCAGATATGAAGGTGCCGCCTTCCGAAGACAGATCCACCCGCATCAAACGATAGCCCAAATCCCGCATGGCAAACAGATAATTTCCGTTGCCGGCGGGAATATAGCCGCTTAAGGTTGGTATATTGGTTACCAGGCCGGCGTTTAAGGGTTCGTTGTTTTTCTCCTTCACCCGCACAAAATCATGCCTGGTTGTATCCGGATTGTACTGCATATTTTCATACGCATACTCATTCATGCCTCTGATAACTGCCTGTGGTGGAAGCAAAATCATGAGAAATACCAGCATTCCCCATACACACACCAGCAAGACGCCTGCCTTTTTACAACACAGAAATGAGGCTGCTACCAGCAGAAGCATCAGCCCCACTACATACAAGGTTTCTTTCGGGCACATCATGCTGATTGCCAGAGAAGAAAAGCCCTGGGTCAGTACTTCCTCTTTATAGAACACCATGCCAATGGCCACTGTGGTAAGCAGGATTGCCACAAGACCTTTCCACAGCCGGCCCCTTTCCGCTGTTTTCTTTGACAGCCCGTCTTGTGTTGCCCCGTCTGCGGAGATATGGGCTTCTGTCCATGCAGCACTTTTCTCTTCCGCCTTCCAAGCTGCCAAAAGCATTCCGTGCACAAACAAGACCATATATCCGTAACGGACCGGAAAACCGAAGTAGGATCCCATATGCCAGATCAGATTGGCAGGCTGTACCAAAACAGTAATCCACAGAAAGCCTAATAATATAAGAAGGAATTTGCGAAGCTTCGGTATCTCACTCCATTTGTCCTGTTTCTTACCTATTCTGCCAAGCAAAGGCAGGGTAATGCCTACGAATACAGGATTGGCAATCTGGAAAATACGTTCAAAGAGATCGTCCAGTCCGTGAATCTTCATCACGCCGAAGTAAGAAGAGGTCTGCCCGGTTCTGGCAGATTCCAACAAAACCGCAACCATGGGAACCAGAGAAACAGATGACAGTCCCAGGGCAATGCATGTCCACACGCCCATCCGGGAAAGTGCTTTCTTCCCGGCTTCCTTTTCCAGACAGTACCGGGCGAATATGCCACCGGCAAACAGGCAAAAAAGCAATGTCATGAATCCCAATTGAATGCTCAGTGTCAGCTGGTAAGCCAGCAAAAGCCCGTATCGCATTCCCTTTTTTCCCTGAAGCATCTCTATCATCGCCAGCAGGAAAAAGGGAAACAGAACAGGAAAATACATCCACTTTATAATCTGATAATTATATGCCACATAACCGGACAGAGCGTACCCTACCCCCAACAGGCAATGAAAGGCTCCCTGTCCTTTCCAAAAACGGTTTAACACATAGGTAGCAGCGCCGGCCATAGCAGCCACGTATGCCAACAGCAGAATATTCAGTGCCAGATAGATACGCTGTCTGCCAAACAAAAAGAGAATATAGTTAAAGGGATTGAGCACCTCGTTAATGGTATCCGCGTACAAATTGGTTCCTGCCAGAATATCAAAATCCATAAACAGATTTTTATGCCCGGTCACCACGTCATAGAAGCGGTATAGTAAGGGACCGTACTGGGAGTACAGGTCTGTCAGCATGACAGAGCCTTTTCCAAAGGGAAACATGCCTTTATAGGCATATACCGGCAAAAGCAGGAATACCGCCAAAAGCATGCTGCTTACAACAGCAACCCCCTTTTTCTCATTCAGGTTTTCCTGCATTTTATTCCATTTTGTTCGGATTGGATAAAATGTAGTTTCCATATTGTTCATCCTCTATACGTTTCCCAGCCCCCAGACGCATACCATAGCCGTGCTTACTATGCAGAAGCAGACAGTCGTCACCTGCAGCAGGATAAGCATCCAATTTTTCCGGCAATAGGTTCTGTAAACTACCAGCAACAGAACGCTGACCAGAAGGTTGATCTCTATGTACCGGAAGTTCATACTGCACTCCTGGGGATACTCATAATAAAACTTGAAATAGGCAAAAAACTGCACCACGTACGTTCCCACCAATAGGATCATGGGAGGAACCTTTACCTGATATCTTTTTCTCCGTAGCAGGGTTAGCAGGTCACAGGCCAAAACCACTGCTGCCAAAGCAAATCCAACCACCATCAACAGCATTGCAAGAAGCTTTATTCCACGGGAAACCTCTGCCATATCCCATTCACCCAGCACACTGGTGCGCATGATCTGAATCCATATGTTATAGCCGCAGCCCAACTGGAAATGGCGTAGTCCATCTACGAATTCTCTGATGTCAGGCCACAAAAATCTGTTCACCACCGGGATATTTCCCGTATACTGCCAGGAATCCGTGGGCAGCTCATATACCCAGACGATAGGGACATGAAACAGAACCAGATTGCGGATATAGAACCACAACCCGATGGGTAAAGAAACCACCAGAAAAACAGCATACTGGAACAGGAAGCTTGTCTTCTTACCTGTTCTTTTTGCTTCCTTTATCCACTCATAAATAAAAACAATGGCCATGGGAAAAGCCATCAGTGCCACACTCTGCTTCGTCATGATTCCCAGAGAAACCGCCAAAGCCGCTTTCAAGATGTCTTTCAAGCTGTGGGACTCACTCCAGGCCCAGGTATACTCTATGCAAAGCAACATAAACAACAGGCTTAAGGCGTCGTTGTTGACGCTTCCCGACAGCAGCACCAGTGCCGGGTGAAACGCCAGTATCAACAGTCCAAGTTCCAAAGCCTTCCGGTTTCCGGACAATCTTTTCATGATTTTGTATCCATACCACAAAATGGCTATAGAACACAAAAAGGGAATGATCTGCAAAGTTTCATACAAGCTGCTGTTATCCTTGATAAAGGGTGCAAACAGCTTTAGTACCAGTGCACTCAATAAGTGATGCAGGGGCGGATGATGAAACTGATAGACCAGTGTGGGATCAAAATCCGGCATATGTCCCTGCTGATACAAATACTGAATGTAAGCCAGATGACCGCCGGACACAGTATGATCCACCGAAAGGTCTATGTTTCCGATATCATATTGTCTTTGAAAGATTGTGGATTGCAGGACATAAAACAGGCGCAGCAGGCAGCCCGCCAGGAAGATTGCGCTAATACGCATCCGGTCCTTCTTTTGTTGTGACATAGTATCTCCGCATCGTTCGAAAAAAGTATATTAATCGTATCTTTTCCCCTGATAATACAAGGAGCAAAAGAGTTGCCGTTCCATAACGCTTCTTCTATATATTATACATATTTCTATGCAAATTGCATCCCTTAACTGAATGCTTGTTAACCCGTTCTTACTCCTATACGATGAAAAAAGCCAATGGCGCTCCATTGGCTTTTTTCATCAATTACA
>CALZKI010000009.1 GCA_945787995.1 uncultured Lachnospiraceae bacterium
GGAAGAATTTCCTTGAAAACGTAGGTCGGGGATGTTACGCTCATTTCATGTAATTGCTTGGAGAAATATGTTCATAATCACTTAAGGAGAAAAGACTATGCTTTCATTTGAAAACGATTATTCGGAAGGAGCCCATGAGAAAATCCTGCAGGCCTTCCTGGAAACAAACATGGAGAAAACATCAGGCTATGGCAATGACCCTTTTACGGAATCGGCAAAAGAGAAGATCAGAACTGCTTGTGAGTGTCCGGATGCAGATGTGTATTTTTTGACCGGTGGCACCCAGACCAACAAGACGATTATTGCTACTATGTTACAGCCTTATCAAGGGGTGGTTGCAGCAACCTCCGGTCACGTCAGTGTGCATGAAGCCGGGGCCATTGAGTTTACCGGGCATAAAGTGCTGACCGTTCCGGCAGAAGAAGGAAAAATTCGTGCCGATGTACTGCAACAATTTGTTGCAGATTTCTATGCAGACGGAAATTATGAACACATGGTATTTCCGGGCATGGTGTATATCTCACAGCCCACGGAGTATGGGACATTATACAGCAAAGCTGAATTGGAACAAATATATGAAGTATGTAAAGCGTATGAAATGCCGCTTTTTATTGACGGAGCAAGATTGGGATACGGTCTGGTAAGCCCGGCCTGTGATGTGACGCTACCGGAACTTGCAAAACTGTGCGATGTGTTTTACATCGGAGGAACCAAGGTAGGAGCACTTTGCGGCGAGGCGGTGGTATTCCCAAGGGGCAATATGCCGAAGCATTTTGTGACCATGGTGAAACAGCATGGTTCCATGATTGCAAAGGGAAGATTGCTGGGTATCCAGTTCGATGTGTTGTTCACGGACAATCTTTATTTTGAAATTGCGAAGAATGCCATTACAACGGCTGAACGTGTCAAAGAGATTCTGAAGGAAAAAGGATATCAGTTCTATCTGGATTCTCCAACCAATCAGATTTTTGTAGTGGTAGAAAATGCAAAATATGCAGAATTGTCAAAACAGATGAAGGTAAGCTTTATTGAAAAGGCAGATGATAACCATACTGTGATTCGATTCTGTACAAGCTGGGCAACCAAAATGGAGGATGTGGAGGCACTTGCTGCCTTCTTGTAACAAAAAACTATCAAATCTGCGTTTTTGTGGTCTTGCATAATTATACATTATGGGAATATAATGGATTTATGTTATATGAGCTGAATGCGAGTCAAGGGAGACTCTCCTAACAGGTAGGAGAGTCTCTTGTCGCATAAAAGCCGGATTCCGAAGTGAAAATGCTTTTGGGAGAGTAAGTATTGGGTACGTAAAACGTACAAAGGAGGAAAGTATTATGTATGGAACATGGTGGTCACTGGTTCCCCCGGTAGTCGCAATTGTACTGGCGTTGATTACAAAAGAAGTTTATTCTTCTTTGTTCTGCGGTGTACTTTTAGGTGCACTGTTTACAGCAGGTTTTCAGCCATGGGGTACATTTGAAACATTGTTTACAACCATGACGGGCAGTATGGATTTGAACATTATCATTTTCGATATCCTGTTGGGAATGATTATTGTGCTGATGCAGAAGTCCGGTGGTTCGGCAGCCTATGGTAACTGGGCAAGTACCAAAATTAAGTCCAAGAAGAGCGCGTTGTTGTCTACCACAGGACTTGGTATCCTGATTTTCGTGGATGACTATTTTAACTGTCTGACAGTAGGTTCCGTTATGAGACCTGTAACAGACAAATTCAAAGTATCCAGAGCAAAACTGGCTTATATCATAGATGCAACAGCAGCACCCGTCTGTATCATTGCTCCGATCAGCAGCTGGGCAGCAGCGGTTAACTCCTACGTGCCGGAAGACAGCTCCTTAACAGGATTCCAGCTGTTCTTAAGCACAATTCCGTTTAACCTGTATGCACTGCTTACCTTGTTGATGGTATTTCTTGTTATTGTTTTGAATTTGGATTTCGGTCTCATGAAAAAACATGAGAAAAATGCAGAAAACGGCGATTTATTTACTTCCGGTGCGGATGAGTTTAAGGGCATGGAAGAAGTAGAAGAAAAAGTAAATCCTAACGGAAAAGTAATTGATCTGGCTTTACCTGTTTTGGTATTAATCGGTTCAGCTGTTTTTGGAATGATCTATACCGGTATTTTAGGTGGTTCCACAAACATTATCGATGCATTTGCTAACTGTGATGCAGAGATGAGTTTGATCTTTGCCACATCCATAACCATTATCTTTATGGCCTTGCTGTACCTTCCAAGAAAGGTTGTATCCTTCAAAGAATTCATGAATTCCTTGGTAGAAGGTGCAAAGCTGATGCTCCCTGCAATCCTTATTCTTACTTTTGCATGGACCTTGAAAGGTATGGGTGACAACCTGGGTATTGCTGACTTCGTAAACGGTACAGTCGGTTCCAATGCAACGGCAAGTATCTTCATTCCTGCAATCATGTTTGGTATTGCATTATTCCTGGCTTTTTCTACCGGTACATCATGGGGAACCTTCTCCATTCTGGTTCCTATCGTGGTATCCATGTTTGCCGGTGCAGATAACAAGATGATGGTAATCGCTGTATCAGCAGTACTTGCCGGTGCGGTATGTGGAGACCATGTATCTCCTATTTCCGATACGACGATCATGTCTTCTTCGGGTGCACAGAGTAATCACATTAACCACGTATCTACACAGATGCAGTACGCAATGGTGGTTGCGGTAGTTTGTGTCATTGGATATATCATTGCAGGTATCTGCAAGAACTGGTTGATTACCCTGCTCCTCAGTGCCGCTTTGTTAGTTGCGGTTCTTCTGTTTATCAATGCCAGAGAGAAAAAAGCAGAAGCAAAATAGTGCGCATAACTAAAACCAGCAGAAGCCTTGCTGATTCCCTTGAAATTCGGTACAATAAAGGGTAATCGGCAAGGCTTTTCCTTTATCTCGGTTGAAGAAGACGCCTACTTCTATCAATGGTGAGTGAAGAAACAAACGATTGAAAATATCTTCTGCGATCCGGCAAGCAAAGTTACATGGCAAGAGCACATATTCTTTTGCCTTAGGGGAGAAAAACAGGATATGTTAGGTAGAAAACTTATAAAAGTTCCCTATATAGATCAGACAAAAGAATGGCCAACAGGTTGTGAGTGCGTCAGTGCGGTAATGCTGTTACAGTATCTCGGATTTGATGTGACGGTGGAGGAGTTTGTGGACTGCTTTGTGGAAAAAGAACCATTTGAGAACATAGACGGGAAGCTGATCGGTGCAGACCCAAGAGTGCGCTTCGCCGGACACCCAAAGGATTCGGAATCCATGGGCTGTTATGCGCCTGTTATATATAAAGCCTTGAATCGATATTTGGAAGTTCATTCCGCAGATCATCCGGTCACTTTGCCCAACGGAAAAGAAGGAAGACTGTATTCCCATATAAAGGCAATTGATTTGACCGGATGTTCCATGGAAGTATTGTTAAAGGAATATATTGACTGCGATAAGCCTGTTGTCTTTTGGGCTTCCATAGATATGAAAGAACCGGTTAACGGACCGGACTGGATCATTCGTGAAACAGGCATCCCTTTTTCCTGGATATCCAACGAGCATTGCATGTTGTTGGTGGGTTATGATGATACCCATTACTATTTTAATGACCCCTGGCATAATCACGGATGCATAGGATATGACAGATCCATTGTGGAAGAGCGCCATAAGGTGCAGCATTCCATGGCTGTATCGATAACTTGATATGGAAGGAGCAAATACATGGATCAGGATAGCAGGTTATTGCACAAATTAACTTCATATAGTGCCACAGATGCCTATCCTTTTCATATGCCGGGGCATAAAAGAAGTCATGATATACCCGGTCTGGAACCTTTTTTCGACATAGACATTACGGAAATCGATGGATTCGATAATCTTCACCGGGCAGAAGGCATACTTTTGGAGATTCAGAAACAGGCAGCAGAGCTATATCAGGCGAAAGATGCTTTTATATCTGTCAATGGATCCACCTGTGGAGTGCTGGCGGCTATGATGAGTCAGATTCCCAGAGGCGACACTGTTATTTTAGGCCGGGGTGCACATAAATCAGCATATCATGGTCTGTATTTGCAGCAGTTGACGCCCATTTATCTGCAGGCTGATACACTGCCATTTCAAATCCCCGGTGCTGTTGCACCCGGACAAATTGCAAATGCCATGGACGAGCATCCGGAAGCCAAAGCGGTTGTGCTCACATCCCCCACTTATGAGGGGCTGCTGTTGGACGTGGAGAAAATTGCGGAAGAAGTGCATAGACGGGATGGCATTTTGATTGTGGACAGTGCCCATGGTGCCCATCTTGGTTTCACTCACTGTATGGAAAAGAATCCGGTGAATCTTGGTGCGGATCTGGTGATTGTCAGTCTTCATAAAACCATGCCGGCCATGACCCAGACAGCTCTGGTTCTGGTGGGCAGCGACAGGGTGGATGCGGAAAACCTCAAATTACATTTGGGTATTCTGCAAACCAGTTCCCCTTCTTATGTTTTGATGGCTAGTATCCAGGAGAGTCTGCTTTATGCGGCGAAATACGGGGAAGAAGGGTTGTCCCGGATGGCTGAAAGTGGGAAAGCACTTACGGCTGCAGTAAGGAAGCTGTGCAAACATGTGCTTGTGGTGGACGGACAAAATGACCTGGGAACCCGGGAGAAGTGGGATCCCGGTAAGCTGGTGATTACCACCCTGCAGGGAGAAATGACCGGACCTGCTATCTATCAGTATCTGCGACAGGAACATAACCTGCAATTGGAGATGGCAACCGGTACCTATGCTCTGGCAATGCTTTCCATGATGGACAAACCGGAAGCTTATAAGAGGCTTCTGGATGCACTCGTTGTTCTTGATCGAAAAATCGAAACAAATGAAATAAAAGAAACCCTACAAGGTGACGATATATCAGATGATGAAATCACTTTAAAAAGTAATGATTCACTGTTGCAGGACGATATGGAAAAGAAGGATTTTCCTAAAACGGTGATTCCACTATGGAAAGCGCTTAACCAAGCAGGAACAGAAATGCCTTTGGAGGAAGCCGTAGGAAAGGTTGTGGGCTCTTTTGTAGGACTTTATCCACCCGGAATCCCTATGCTGGTGCCCGGTGAAAAGATGGACAGACAACGATATGAAGAAATAACAGATTGCCTGAAAAGAGGTTTGCAGGTACAGGGGCTTGTAGAGAAACAGGGTGGACTATACCTGAAAACAATTCCTGTTAAGAATGAATGATTCTCTTGGTCGGAGAACAAATCCTGACTTGGCAGAGAAATGTAGATAGACTTGGCAGGAAAATGCAGATAGAATTTGCAGAAAAATATAGATAGACTTTGCAGGAAAATATAGATAGAAACAGAAAGAATTGAGAGAAACAGATGGGTAAGTTAATATGCCTGATGGGAAAGAGCTCTTCAGGAAAAGATACAATCTATAAACGCCTTCGGACAGAGCTTCCGGAACTTTTGCCGGTCGTGCTTTATACCACCCGCCCCATGAGAGAAGGAGAGCAGGATGGGGTAGAGTACCACTTCGTGTCGGAGGAAGAGTATCAGTCCATTCACAAATCCGGCAGGATTATGGAAGAGAGATCTTATCAAACCGTGTATGGCGTATGGAGATACTTTACGGTGTGGGATGAAGAAAAAAATCTGAATGAGTCATCCTACATCATGATCGGAACTCCTGAAGCTTTCGAGAAAATCGTGGAGTATCTGGGCAGGGAACAGGTAGTTCCTGTGTTCATTGACCTGGATGATGGCGTGCGTTTGCAGCGTGCGCTGGACAGAGAAAAAGCACAGGATCACCCCAGGTATTTGGAGATGTGCAGAAGATTTTTGGCAGATGCAGAAGACTTTTCAAGGGAAAAAACAGAAGCTCTTGGAATCGAAAAAGTATTTTATAACGATCATTTAGAACAATGTCTGGAAGAAATAAAAGAGTATATCAGACAGCAGGTCTGATGAGAGATTAGGGAAAGTTACTGTAAACCGGCAGATATTCCGAATAGACATAAGTCTTCGGGATGGAGGTTATGATGGATATAAAAGTAAATCAGGTACAGCAACCTGTGCAGGTTCCGGAGGCACAGCAGGTGCAGCAATCGGACGGATCCTTCAAATTCATGCTGGCAAGCAGGATTGAGGAAGCTGATTTGCAGGCGGCTTTGACTACCATGATGGAAGAGATCACCATGCAGGGGGATAAGCTGGCCAAGCATAGAGATATCAGAGATATGAAAAGGTACAGAGCCCTGGTAAAGGATTTCTTAAATGAAATCGTGGGAAGATCCCACAGCTTTTCCAGAGAAAATTTTCTGGACAGAAGGGGACGCCACAGAGTCTACGGCATCATTCGACTGGTGGATGAAAATCTGGACAACCTGGCCCAGGAGCTGATGAAGGATGAAAAGGACCACCTGAAAATTCTCAGTATGATCGGGGAGATCAGGGGACTTCTTCTGGATATCTTTACTTAACGAACAGTTCAAATAGGTAGCGTGTTAAACCACAGATTGGAGAAACGTATGGCAACATTTCAGGATATTATCGGACAGGATCAGATGAAAGAACATCTGATGGGAGCTATCCAGCATGGAAAAGTATCCCATGCATACCTGATCAATGGCGAAAGAAGCAGTGGAAAAGAGTTTATCGCAAAAGTGTTTGCAAAAGCATTGCAGTGTGAAGAGGGGGGCATAGAACCCTGCGGAAAATGTCATTCCTGCAAACAGGCAGAGTCCGGGAATCAGCCGGATATTATCTTTGTCACCCATGAAAAGCCCAACAGCTTTGGTGTAGAGGATATCAGGACACAGATCAATCAGGACATTGTGATTAAGCCTTACAGCAGCAAATATAAGATTTATATCATGAACGAAGCGGAGAAAATGACGGTACAGGCACAGAATGCCCTGCTCAAAACCTTGGAGGAGCCACCGGCTTATGCGGTGATCATTCTGTTAACCACCAATGTGGAAGCCATGCTGCCAACCATTTTGAGCCGTCTGGTAGTGCTCAATATGAAGCCGGTAGGCGATCAACTGGTAAAAGACTACCTGATGAAGGAAGTGAAGGTGCCCAACTACAAGGCAGATATTTGTGTTGCCTTTGCAAGAGGAAATCTGGGTAAGGCCAAGCTTCTGGCAACCAGCGAAGAGTTTGACAAGGTAAAAGAAGAGGCAATTTCATTGCTGAAGAATATTCGTCAGATGGAAATCCAGGAAGTCATGAAGGCCATTAAGAAGATCGGAGAGTATAAGTTGGAGGTCAATGATTATCTGGATATCATGGCTATCTGGTATCGGGACGCTTTACTCTTCAAGGCTACAAATGATGCAAACCACTTGATTTTCAAAGAGGAAATACAGTATATTAAGAAAGTGGCTGACCAGAGCACTTATGAGGGAATTGATTCCATATTGAAGGCTTTGGAACAGGCTAAGAGAAGAATCGAAGCCAATGTAAGCTTCGATCTTGCAATGGAGCTTCTGCTGTTAACCATACAGGAGAACTCGTGAGGTAGATAGATTGGCTCCCCGGAATTGACGGGCTTTGGAAGAAGCACGGATCGTTTCCGGTGAGCGTTTAGAAAGGTAGAATTGTCATGGTAAAAGTAATCGGAGTGCGTTTTCGCACTGCAGGAAAAATATATTTCTTTGATCCGGGACAACTGGATATCAAAAGAGGAAGTCATGTTATCGTTGAAACAGCAAGAGGCATCGAGTACGGAACGGTAGTCGGGGAACCCAGAGAGGTGGAAGAGGACCAGGTCGTGCAGCCATTAAAGGCGGTGCTTCGTATTGCAACAGAACGAGATGACGAACAGGAAGCAAATAATAAAATCAAAGAGAAAGAAGCTTTCAAAATCTGTCTGGAGAAAATCAGAAAACATGAACTGCAAATGAAATTGATCGATGCAGAGTATACATTTGATAACAACAAAGTACTGTTTTACTTTACCGCAGACGGAAGAATAGACTTCAGGGATCTGGTAAAAGACCTGGCAGCAGTATTTAAAACGAGAATCGAATTGCGTCAGATTGGCGTGAGAGATGAGACGAAGATCATCGGAGGCATAGGTATTTGCGGCAGACCACTTTGCTGTCACAGCTATTTGTCTGATTTCCTGCCGGTATCTATCAAGATGGCCAAGGAACAGAATTTGTCTCTGAATCCCACCAAGATTTCCGGTGTCTGCGGAAGACTGATGTGTTGCCTGAAGAATGAAGAGGAAACATATGAAGAACTGAACAGAAGATTACCCGGGGTTGGTGACAGCGTGACCACTGCAGATGGCTTACATGGTGAGGTACACAGTGTAAACGTACTTCGCCAGCTTGTAAAAGTGCTGGTGGAAGTAGATGACGAGAAGGAATTGAAGGAATATCCGGTAGAACAGTTACGCTTTAAGAAGCGTCATGGTAAGAACCACAAGTCCAATGTGGATGCGAAAGAACTGGCAGAATTAGAGAAACTGGAGAAGGAAGAAAAGAAATCTTCTTCCAGACTTGATGATACGAAATAACGGACAATGAATCATGCAACAACTATTAAAAGACCGGGAAAGAATCGATGACTTACAGAGAAACGGATACCGGATCATTCAGGACCCGGGGAGATTCTGCTTTGGAATGGACGCTGTTCTGCTTTCAGGGTTTGTGACAGTGCGCCCGGGAGCAAGAGTGATTGATTTAGGCACCGGAACAGGAATCATACCAATCCTTTTAGAGGCTAAAACAGAAGCCTCTCATTTGGTTGGCCTGGAGATTCAGGAAGAAAGTGCGGATATGGCTATGCGCAGTGTGAAACTGAATCATCTGGAGGACAAAATATCAATAGTAGAAGGCGATATTAAGGAGGCAGATCAATTATTTGAGGCTGCTTCCTTTGACGTAGTAACCAGTAATCCGCCCTATATGATTGGCAACCACGGACTTACCAATGATTCCGATGCCAAATCCATAGCAAGACATGAAGTACTGTGTACGCTGGAGGATGTGGTATCTCAGGCGGCAAGACTACTGAAAACAGGAGGAAGCTTTTTCATGGTGCACAGGCCTTTTCGCCTGGCAGAAATCATGATTACCCTGTCAAAATACAAGCTGGAACCCAAGAGAATGCAGCTTGTTTATCCTTATGTGGATAAGGAACCGAACATGGTACTGCTTCAGGCAGTAAGAGGAGGCAAACCCCGCATGACCGTGGAAAAACCCCTGATTGTCTTCAAAGAGCCGGGGGTATACGCAGACGAAATATGTGACGTGTATGGGTATTGAAAAACAAAGTCAGAAACCGGAGTAAAGGAAGAAGTATGGCAGGAGTGTTGTATCTGTGTGCCACACCCATCGGGAATTTGCAGGACATGACACCGCGTGTGGTGGAAACCCTGCGCATGGTAGATGTGATCGCAGCAGAAGATACCAGGAACAGCATAAAGCTGTTGAATCATTTTGAAATCGATACACCCATGACAAGCTATCATGAGTACAATAAAGTAGAAAAGGCAAAGCAACTGGTAAGCAGTTTGCAGGCCGGCAAAAACATTGCCCTGATCACCGATGCGGGCACCCCCGCGATTTCCGATCCGGGAGAGGTTTTGGTGCAGGAGTGCTACAAAGCGGGCATCAAGGTAACATCCCTGCCCGGTCCCGCTGCCTGTATCACGGCACTCACTTTGTCGGGACTTTCCACCAGGCGTTTTTGCTTTGAAGGTTTTTTGCCCTCAGACAAAAGGGAAAAAGAAACCATTCTGCAGTGCCTGAAGGAAGAGACCAGAACCATCGTTTTGTATGAGGCACCTCATCACCTGGTTCGAACTTTGCAGGAACTATATGAAGTACTGGGAGAAAGAAAAGTTACTCTGTGCAGGGAACTGACCAAGAAGTTTGAGACGGTTATGCCAACCACTCTGGAACAGGCGCTTTCCTATTACGAGACAGAAGAACCGAGAGGAGAATACGTTCTGGTTCTGGAAGGAAAGAGTTTTGCAGAGAAAGCCAGAGAAGAGCGGGATCATTGGATGCAGTTATCTGTGGAAGAACATATGGCATATTATGAAGAAAAAGGTGTGGACCGCAAAGAGGCTATGAAATTGGTGGCAAAAGACAGAGGGGTATCCAAACGGGATATTTATCAGTATCTATTGAAGGTTTCAGAGTAAGAGATTGATAAAACAAGGTTTTGTATAGCCATAAGGCATAGTGAATTTAGGAGAGAAGCATGAGAATTATTATCGTTGGATGCGGTAAAGTAGGACAAACGCTGGTAGAGCAGCTAAGCAAAGAAAATCATGAACTGGTTGTGATCGACGTAAATCCGGACAAATTTGAGCAGGTAGAGGATTCCGATGCCATGTGTATTGCCGGAAACGGAAACAGCTATCAGACTTTACTGGAAGCAGGAGTGAAGAAGGCTCATCTGCTGATCGCAGTGACAGGCTCGGACGAACAAAATCTGCTGTGCTGTCTGATTGCCAGAAAGACTGGTAAATGTCAGACCATTGCCAGAGTTCGTAATCCTGTTTACAGCAAGGAAGTGGAATTCTTAAAGAAGGAATTCGGTCTTGCCATGATCATCAATCCGGAATGGGCTGCTGCAGATGAAATGGCACGCATCTTCCAATTCCCATCGGCCATTAAGATTGACCGTTTTGCCCATGGTATGGTAGAACTGCTGCATTTCAGAATTACCGCAGACTCCCCGCTGAATGGACAACAGGTTATCGATGTAAGAAATAAATACAACCAGAATGTGCTGATCTGCTCCGTGACAAGAGAGGATCAGGTGACCATCCCCGGTGGTGATTATATATTCCGGGAGAATGATACCGTATCTGTTGTTGCAAGACGATATGATGCCATGGATTTCTTCAGAAAACTTGGCCTGATGACCGGCCGGGTGCGAAACGTGCTGATTGCAGGCGGTGGAAAAATATCTTACTACCTGACAGCAAGTCTTTTGAAGGCGGGCATTCATACCACCATTATTGAGATGGACAAAAACAGATGTGAATATTTGGCCGAAATGCTGCCTCAGGCAACTATCATATATGGGGATGCCACTGACGAGAAACTGCTGGATCAGGAAGGGGTAGAGCATGCAGAGGGCTTTGCGGCACTGACCGGACTGGATGAAGAAAACATTCTGCTGGCACTGTATACCAAGGCTGTGTCCAAAGCAAAAATTATCACCAAGATCAATCGAATCGGTTTCTCTTCGGTGATCGGAAATCTGGATCTGGATTGTGTGATCAATCCAAGAATCATTATGGCGGACAGCATAGTACGTTATGTGAGAGCATCCAGAAATTCTGATGACAGTGATGTAGAGAATTTATACAAGCTGGAAGAGGGAAAAGCGGAAGCCGTAGAGTTTATCGTGAAAGAGAATTCCCCTGTAACGGATGTTCCCCTTCATGAGTTGAAGATTCGTAAAAATACGCTGATTGCCAGTATAGTCCGTGACGGAAAGATCATTATTCCTTCCGGTCAGGATAAGATCCAGGTAAATGACAGCGTGATCGTTGTATTGGCAGGGTACAGTATTTCTGATTTGAAGGGTATTTTGGAACAGTAAAAGGTAGACAACTATGAACTATTCATTGATTTTATTCATATTGGGAAGCCTGTTAAAGGTGGAAGGATGTTTTCTGCTGCTCCCTGTGCTGGTAGATCTTTTTTACAAGGAAAATGTGATCTCCAGCTATTTGCTTGTGGCAGGTGTCTGTCTGATCCTTGGTGGTCTGGCATCGCATAAAAGACCGGAACGGGGAAAATTATATCCCAGGGACGGCCTCATTATTGTTGCCCTTGGCTGGATTGTGCTTTCCGTTTTTGGTGCACTTCCCTTTGTGATGACCGGCGATATTCCGAACTATGTGGATGCATTGTTTGAGACCATTTCCGGATTTACCACCACAGGAGCCAGCATATTGTCTGATGTGGAAGCGTTGACCCATGCCAGCCTGTTCTGGCGCAGCTTTACCCACTGGGTAGGCGGTATGGGTGTATTTGTGTTTGTTATGGCAGTACTTCCTATGCTGGGGGGCTCTACCATGAACCTGATGAAAGCGGAAAGCCCGGGTCCTTCCGTAGATAAACTGGTTCCCCATGTTAAGGATACTGCTTCCATTTTGTATGGACTGTATCTGGGCATGACCGTGCTGGAAGTGATTTTCCTGATGCTTGGTGGCATGACTATGTTTGAGGCACTGACCACAAGCTTTGGTACTGTGGGCACAGGTGGCTTTGGCGTCTACAATTCCAGTATGGGTGGCTTTAGTCCATACCTGCAGAATGTGGTCACTGTATTTATGATACTCAGCGGAATTAACTATGCGTTCTATTTCTGCCTGATCAGTGGGAAATTGCTCACAGCCATTCGTATGGAAGAGGTACGTACCTATCTGTTGGTGATTCTGGTGGCTATCGTGGCTATCTGTATTGACAGCCGCCATGTGTTTCAGGGCTTTTTCGATATGCTGGGTCATGTATCCTTTCAGGTGGCCTCTATTATTACAACCACAGGCTTCTCCACCACGGACTTTGATCTGTGGCCCCAGTTTTCCAAAACAATTCTGGTTATCCTGATGTTTGTTGGCGCCTGTGCAGGCAGTACAGGAGGCGGTATCAAAATCTCCAGACTGATGATCCTCTTCAAATCCATGCGGAAAGAACTGTCCCTGATTGTTCATCCAAGGGAGATCAAGAAAATCCGAATCGATGACAGATCGGTGACACACGAGGTAGTGCGATCCACCAATGTATTTATGGTTATTTATTTTGCCATATTGTTTATTTCCGTTCTGCTGATCGGTGTAGATGAAAAGGACTTTACCACCAACTTTACCGCTGTGGTTGCTACATTAAATAATATCGGACCGGGACTGGAACTGGTGGGCCCCACACAAAACTTCGGATTTTTCTCGCATTTCAGCAAATTCGTTCTGATGTTTGATATGCTGGCCGGACGTTTGGAACTGTTTCCTATGTTGATCTTATTCATGCCCTCCAGCTGGAAGAAGAGTAAGTAAATAGAATGCTTGTAAAGAGCGTATCTGAAACAGACATACAGGCCTTGGCGGGAACACAATTCCGAAAAGGGAGAATAAAATAAGGATTTAAAAACCCAAGAGAAAGGATTTTCGCTTAGATAGCGACAATTCTTTCTCTTTTTTTGCTTTTGCCTGCCTACCTTTTGCGAAACAAAGATTTCTATTGAAATTGCCGTCTGAAGCGATAAAATAGATGTACGTGACTGCCTTGTACAAGCAAGAGAAAATGAGAGGAAATTCGACATGAGTGCTTTCAAGTGGTTTTTGGGATTCCTGAAAAAATATAAATGGTACATGGTATTGGGGTTGCTCATGACAACCCTGATTTCTATGCTGGCGTTGATTAGTCCATATGTGTCCGGCATCATTGTAGACCGCGTTATTATCGGAGGCGAACTGAGCCTTCTTCCAAAACTCATTGCCATTTTACTTGGTGTGACGGCCGTTAGGGGTGTGCTTCGCTTCTTCTATCAGATCGTGTTTGAAATTGCATCCCAGGGCACACTTTATGAGATGCGCGACAAGGTGTACCGTAAGCTGTTGCAGGAGGACTTTGCCTTTTATAACAGAAAGAGAACCGGCGATCTGATGTCCAGGCAAACCGGTGATATGGACGCCATCAGGCATTTCATTGCCTTTGTGATTTATACTGTGTATGAGAATACTCTTTTATTTCTTTTTGCATTGACGATGATTTTTACAGTGAATCACAAACTGGCATTATGTATGATGCTGGTGCTGCCGTTTACTGCACTGAATACCTACTTTCAGTCTAAGAATGTACGTCCGGCATTCAGAAGAAACAGGGAAAGATTCTCATCCCTGAATGCCTTTGTGCAGGAAAATATCAGTGGTAACAGAGTGGTTAAGGCTTTTGCAAAAGAGCAGTATGAAATAGAAAAATTTAACAAGGAGAATGATGCTTTTAAAGCAGCACAGCTGAATGCTTCCAGAGTTTGGATGAAATACTTGCCGGTATATGAGGTGTTGTCCAATGCACTGACCATCGTGCTGATGCTGTACGGTGGATATATGGTCATTCAGGGAGAGATTACACTGGGGCAAATGGTTACGGTGAATGGGTATTTATGGATGCTGATGGTGCCCTTAAGATTTTGTGGCTGGTGGATCAATGACATTCAGAACTTCTTTGCTTCTTTAGAGAAAATCTACCAGACATACACAGAAGAACCCAACGTAAAAACGCCGGATAACGGAAAAGTCAGAAAGCATCTGCAGGGTGCTGTGGAATTTCGTGACGTATCCTACAGAGCTGATGATGCAGATATTATTCACGATATATCTTTCAAGGTGGAGCCGGGACAGACAGTGGGTATTATTGGAACAACCGGTGCAGGGAAGTCCACCATTATGAATCTGCTGTGCCGTTTCTATGACACAACAGAAGGAGAAGTTCTGGTAGATGGTCTCAATGTAAAGGATTACAACTTATATGACCTGCGTGACAATATCGGTATGGCCATGCAGGATGTATTTCTGTTTTCGGATACCATCGAAGGAAACATCGCCTATGCCAGACCGGATTGCCCTTTTGAAGAAGTACGTCAGGCTGCCATCAAAGCAGATGCCAATCACTTCATTAAGAATCTTCCGGATGGTTATGACACCATTGTGGGTGAGCGGGGAGTGGGCCTTTCCGGGGGACAGAAGCAGAGAATCTCTCTGGCAAGAGCCTTGTTGAAGGATCCGGCGATTCTGATTTTGGACGATACCACATCTGCGGTGGATATGGAGACAGAAAGCTATATTCAGAACCAGTTAAAGAAACTGAACAAGGAATGTACCATTTTTATCATTGCGTACAGAATCTCCTCCATCAAAGAAGCGGATTTGATTCTTGTTATGGATAATGGCCGCATTATTGAGCGGGGAACCCATAAGGAATTGATGGAGCAGAACGGATACTATGCAGAGGCATTCCGCAATCAGTACGGAGAGATTCCGGCTGAAATTCTTGCAAAGGAGGGAGAAGTAAATGGCCAGAAATAAGTATGATGTGGATGAAATCCTGGAAGACAAGTTTGACTGGAACCAGCTGAAACGTCTGGCAACTTATATCAGCCCCTATAAAAAAGCTTGGGCGATTGTGTTGTTTTTGATGCTTTCTTCTTCAGCTCTTGCCATGTTAATCCCTCAGTTTATGATGCACGTTATGGATGACTGTATTCCCGAAAAGAATATGAAGGGAATCTTCGGATATGCAGGGTTAACCCTGGCGATTGCTTTGTATGCTGCAGGAAGTCTGCGTTACAAGATCAAAATAACAAATGAAATTGGACAAAGTATTATTCATCAGATCCGCTCGGACATTTTTTGCCACTTGCAGGAACTGCCTTTTTCCTATTACGATGACAGACCACACGGAAAGATTCAGGTACGTGTGGTGAATTATGTAAACAGTCTCAGTGACCTGTTAAGCAACGGTATTATCAATACCATCACAGATCTGTGTAACCTGGTATTTATTCTTTGTTTTATGCTGATGATCGATGTGAAGCTGACACTGATCTGTCTGTGCGGTTTGCCTGTTCTTATGTTTGTGGTGATGTTCATCAAGAGAAGGCAGAGAAGGGCATGGCAGATCCAGAGTAACAAACAGTCAAATCTGAATGCATACATAGCGGAGAGTATTAACGGAATTCGTGTTACCCAGTCTTTCACCAGAGAAGAAAGAAATACAGATATATTTAACCAGTTAAGCGGAAGCTACAGACAGGCCTGGATGAAGGCAGTGCGTTTCAATTTTCTGATGGGTCCCAGTGTTGACATGATTTCCGTGATCACCACCTCCTTTATTTATGTGTTGGGTATCAGTTGGATGAGCAACCCGGAAAGCGGCATTACGGTAGGTGTGCTGGTGGCGTTTACAGCATACATCAGCCGTTTCTGGAACCCGATCAATACCCTGGCAGGTTTCTACAATTCCCTGCTCACTGCAATTTCCTATCTGGAACGTATCTTTGAAACCATTGATGAAGAAGTGGAAGTAAAGGATGCGGAGGATGCGGTACAGATGCCTGCAATCAAAGGTGACGTAACCTTTGAACATGTGGATTTCAGTTATGAAGAAGGATATCCCATTTTGAAGGATGTATCTTTTTCCGTGAAAGCAGGTGAAACCTATGCCCTGGTGGGTCCCACCGGTGCGGGTAAGACAACCATAGTCAACCTGATCAGCCGTTTCTACAACGTGGATTCCGGCAGGGTACTGATTGACGGCGTAGATATCTCCAAGGTGACATTGCATTCGCTTCGTGCACAAATGGGAATCATGATGCAGGACAGCTTCATTTTTTCCGGTACCATTATGGATAATATCCGTTATGGAAACCGAGAAGCTTCCGATGAAGAGGTCATTCGGGCTGCCAAGACCGTATGTGCCCATGATTTTATCATGCAGATGGAAAACGGCTATGCAACCCAGGTAAATGAAAGGGGCAGCAGGCTTTCCGCAGGCCAGAGACAGCTGATTTCCTTTGCCAGAGCCCTGTTGGCAGATCCAAAGATTCTGATTCTGGATGAAGCAACCTCATCCATTGATACGGAGACGGAATTGTTGCTGCAGCAAGGCTTGAATGAACTGCTAAAAGGCAGAACCTCCTTCCTGATTGCCCACAGACTATCCACCATAAAGAATGCAGATTGTATCATGTATATCGATCATGGTGGTATTGTGGAGCGAGGCACCCATGATGAACTGATGGAAAAGAAAGGCGAATACTACAAACTCCACATGAGTCAGTTTGACTTTCTGGTGGAGGGAAAATAGTGAGAAGTACCTACCACACTCTGGTAGTCCATTTGGTGGCATCCCATACGTCTGTAGCCAGACCTTCGTAGAAGTCGGGTTCATGGCAGACCATGAGGATGCTACCTTTATATTCCTGTAAGGCCCGTTTCAGTTCGGCTTTCGCATCTACGTCCAGATGGTTGGTAGGTTCGTCCAAAAGAAGGATGTTGGTCTCTTTGTTTAGCAGTTTACAGAGGCGAACCTTTGCCTGCTCGCCACCGGAAAGAACCTTCACAAGACTTTCGATATGTTTTGTGGTCAGTCCGCATTTTGCCAAAGCGGAGCGCACTTCGTACTGGGTAAAGCCCGGAAACTCCTGCCAGATTTCTTCGATACAGGTAGTGGAAATGCTCTGATCCATTTCCTGCTCAAAATAACCCACACTCAAGTAGTCGCCTAATGTGACAGAACCGGACAAGGCGGGGATCAATCCAAGGATACTTTTGAGCAGGGTTGTCTTACCGATTCCGTTTGCTCCGGTGAGAACAATCTTTTGACCTCGTTCCATGGAAAGGGTAAGCGGAGAGGATAAAGGTTCTTCATAACCGATTACCAGATTCTCTGTTTGGAATATGTATTTGCCCGGTGTTCTGGCTTCTTTAAAATGAAATTCCGGCTTTGGCTTTTCCGCAGCCAGTTCGATGACATCCATTTTATCTAATTTCTTTTGACGGGACATTGCCATGTTTCTGGTTGCCACACGAGCCTTGTTACGTGCTACAAAGTCTTTCAAATCTGCGATTTCTTTCTGCTGCTTGTTGTATGCGGCTTCCATCTGAGATTTCTTCATGGCATATACTTCCTGGAATTTGTCATAATCTCCAGGGTATCGGTTCAATTCCTTATTATCCATGTGATAGATCAGGTTGATTACACTGTTTAAGAAAGGAATGTCATGAGAAATCAGGATAAATGCATTGTCATATTCATTCAAATACCGTTTTAACCATTCGATGTGTTCCACATCCAGGTAGTTGGTAGGCTCGTCCAGTAACAGGATGTCAGGCTTTTCCAGCAAAAGTTTGCCCAGCAGTACCTTGGTGCGCTGGCCGCCGCTTAATTCTGTCACGTCACGATCCATGCCAAGGTCCAAAAGCCCCAGTGCTCTGGCAACCTCTTCCACTTTAGAATCAATCATATAGAAATCATGGGCATCCAAAAGGTCCTGAATGGTTCCCAGATCTTCCATGTACTGCATCATTTCATCTTCTGATGCGTCTCCCATTTTTTCACAGATTTCATTCATCTGTGCTTCCAGTTCAAAAAGAAAGTCAAAAGCAGAGGCAAGCACCTGACGCAAAGTCATGCCCTTTTCCAAAACCGTATGCTGGTCCAGGTAGCCTACACGGACATTTTTCGCCCATTCGATTTTCCCTTCATCAGGCATCAGCTTTCCGGTGATGATATTCATAAAGGTAGATTTCCCTTCGCCGTTGGCACCAATCAGTCCGATATGCTCGCCTTTTAGCAGGCGGAAAGATACATCTTCGAAAATAGCTCTGTCACCAAAACCATGGGACAAATGTTCAACAGTCAAAATACTCATAATTTCACACAAATCATCCGGGGGACCTTTTTGATTCCAAAATGAGAGTTCCAATTTATATTGATGTCACCGAATGAAATATTCCTCTCTAATTCTATGTCATATACTTATGACAACACTTCATAGATTGTAGCAGATAGAGGAACTTTATAGCAAGCGTGTAATGGATGGGGACATTTTTCAGAAAATAATAATGTAGGGGGGAACTCCATGGACTATTTATGGGCAGGTATGATTCTGGCTGGTATTCTGTATGGCACATTTACCGGAAGGTCAGAGGCATTGACGAAAGATCTGCTGGATGCGGCAGGAGAAGCAATCTCTCTGTGCATTACCATGGCAGGCGTTTTGAGTTTTTGGATGGGACTCATGAAGGTGGGGGAAAGGGCTGGATTGTTACAGAAAATGACAAAAGGCATACAACCGCTGGTGGACTTCCTTTTCCCGGATATTCCACAGGAGCATGCCTCACGTATGCACATATCCACCAATCTGGTTGCCAATGTATTGGGACTGGGGTGGGCCTGTACACCTGCCGGGCTTAAGGCCATGGAGGAACTGGCAAAGCTGGAGGAAGAGCGAGGAACAGAAGTGATGCAAAGCACTCTGCCGGTGAATGGAAGAAAAAGTAGAACCCCGGTCAATAAGAGATTTGGGAACAGAAAAGAACGAGAGAAATCAAGTCTACACCCTTCCTGTGAAGCAAGCAGGGAGATGTGCGATTTCCTCATATTGAATATCTCTTCTTTGCAAGTGATCCCTGTCCACGTGATTGCCTATCGGATGCAGTATGGGAGCACTGACCCGGCCCGTGTCATTGGTCCGGCCATTTTGGCCACCTGTGCAAGCACTCTGGCAGCGATCGTGTATATCAAGATGAAGCACATGGAATAGAAATGTTTTGACTATCAAAATAATATATGATACAATGCTCGTTGCTTATGTAACTGACAGTAGAAAACTGAAGTAACGGTACCCGGCAGAATAGTCGGCAGAGAAAAAGAGGTAGAGATGAGTATTCGAATCATTGCAGATTCAGGTTCTGATATTGTGAATTACGGAAGGGAGGAATTGACTGTCCTTCCAATGACTATCACCTTTCAGGGAGTGGAGTATTTGGACAGTGTCAATTTGTCTCACAGAGAGTTCTATGAAAAACTGGTAGAAAGTGACGAACTTCCTACCACCAGCCAGATTGCACCGTATCGCTTTGAAGAAGAAATCAAGAAAGCAAAAGACAAGGGAGAGGATGTATTAATCATCACCATTTCTTCGGAATTGTCCGGTACATACCAGAGTGCATGTATTGCGGCTTCCGACTATGAAGGTGTTAGGGTTATCGATGCGTTAAACGTTGCGGTAGGAGAGAGAGTGCTGGTTGACAGAGCTTTTGACTTAATGGATCAGGGAAAGACATTGGACGAGATCGCCGATGATCTTGATGAATGCAGAAACAGAGTAAGGGTATTGGCAGTACTGGATACACTGGAGTATCTGAAAAAGGGAGGACGTATTTCCCCTGCAGTAGCCTTTGCCGGAAATGTATTAAATATCAAGCCGGTAGTAACCGTAGAAGAAGGAAAAGTGGTTTTGCTTGGGAAAGCAAGAGGTTCCAAGCAGGGTAATAATTTCCTGAGACAACAGTGTGAGAAAACCGGCATTGACTTTTCCATGCCCATTTGCCTGGGATATACAGGGTTCAGTGATGAGATGATCAAAAAGTATGCCCATGACAGTGCGGTTCTCTGGAAGGATTATAAGGAAAGTCTGCCAATTGTTTCTATCGGCGGAACCATTGGAACCCATGTAGGACCGGGAGCCATTGCGGTAGCATTTTTTGAGCCGAGATAGAAATTGGCTGCAAAACATATCTCCCTTTTTACGAAAAGTGTTCCTACACTTTGTGGGGAACACGATTTTGAAAAGGGAGAAGCATATTGGAATAGAATACAAGAAAGTCAATGAGCATAGAATGGAATAATAAGTTTTGTAACAGGAAAGTTCTATGGCATCAGCTTTATCCAACTTGTCCAATATTTTGATTCCTTTGATCGTGTTCTATATCGTGGGGTATGGGATTGCCTCCGGGGTGCGTGTGTATGAAACATTCGTTGAGGGGGCAAAGGAAGGTCTGAAAACAGTGGTAAGCATTATGCCTACCATGGTTGGATTAATGATTGCTGTTGGGGTACTTCGTTCTTCCGGACTGCTGGAATTTATTGCGGGACTGCTTCGTACGCCCTTAAGTTATCTTAAGGTGCGTTCGGAGCTGGTTCCGCTTTTTTGTGTAAAAATGTTCTCTTCTTCGGCCGCCGCCGGACTGCTCTTGGACATATATAAGAAGTATGGAACCGATTCCTATCTTGGCATGGCGGCTTCCCTGATGATGAGCAGTACAGAAACTATATTCTATACCATGAGTGTATATTTCCTGGCTGCAAAGGTGACTAAAACCGGATACACTTTGAAAGGTGCACTGCTGGCCACTACTGCAGGAACGGTAGCCAGCCTGATATTGGCATGCTATGTATAAGATAAGACAAAATGGCTTCCCGAAGAATGGAAATCGCGTTGCGGGATTCATCCATGTAAGTTACAATAAATTGTAGCTTAGAGAAAGGACAAACTCCAAAGCATGGATTTGTATAGACAACAGTTTTTGTGGGTGGCGATCATTATCGCAGTGATTGCGATCTTATTGCTTATATGGCAATGGATACGGAGAAACAGGACGCCCAGGACGTTCGTCATGGACGAGCTGGAGGGGCATGACTTCGAACAGTTCTGTGCAGAACTTTTGGAAAACAAAGGGTTTGTGGATGTAGAAGTAACAAAGGGAAGCGGCGACTATGGAATCGACATTCTGGCGGAAAAAGAGGGTGTTACCTATGCCATCCAGTGTAAGAGATATCAGGGGCCGGTAGGCGTAGAAGCAGTACAGCAGGCCTATGCGGGACGGGATTACTACGATAGAATGGTGGGTGCGGTGATGACCAACCAATACTTTACAGCGCCTGCAGTATCAGCGGCAAAGCGTCTGAAGATTCTGCTTTGGGACAGGGGCTACATTGACAGTATGATGGAAGAGGATGAAAGATGATTAAGGTTTTTTTGGTGGAAGATGAATTCGTGGTGCGCGAGGGCATTAAGAAAAATGTAGATTGGGCAGGTCATGGATACGAATTCTGCGGAGATGCCAGTGATGGTGAGATGGCTTTCCCAATGATCAAGAAAGTGATGCCGGACATCGTCATCACAGATATTAAAATGCCTTTTATGGATGGTATCGAATTAAGCAGATTGCTGAAAAAGGAATTGCCCTCCATAGAAATCATCATTTTGTCCGGCTATGAAGAATTTGAATATGCAAAAGCGGGTATTGAAATAGGTGTGGCAAGGTATCTGACAAAGCCCATTAACGGAAACGATCTGCTAAAGGAACTGGATCTGCTGTCTGTGAAAATTCAGGAGCGCAATAAAGAAAAAGAACTGAAGAACCAGTATGTGAAAGAAATGGAAGAAAACCGGCAGCGGGAGAAGAAGGACCTGTTTAAAGAAATGGTGTCCGGTAACAGGAGCATGACCGGTCTGCTTGGTATGGCAGAGAAATTGGAACTGGATATTGCCTCCATGTGGTACAACATTGTGCTGATGAAGGCTTCGTTACCCAACAATACACAGGATGGATATTCTGACGAATATGTAACCATAGACAGAGAACTTTGCCGGCTGGAAGAAAAAGGACAAGTATTGCAGTTTGACAGAGATCTGGAGGGAAATGCCTTTTTGTATATGGCAGACAGCAAGGACGAGCTGATGTCCTTACAGAAAGACAATCTGGCAAAAATAAAGAATATTTTAGAGGCTCATGCTGGTATTCGTTATTTTATCGGCATAGGAGAACCGGTAGAGCGGTTAACCGCATTGAAGGAGTCCTATGAGGCAGCTGCAAGAGCATTTGCCCACCGGTATCTGGTGAAAGAAAATATGATGCTGTATCTGAAAGACGAGAAAGAGAGTCTCCAATCCCTGCAGGAAGAGTTCAATATAGCCAATGTGGAACCGAAGCAGGTAGATCGTACTAAAGTGAGGGACTTCCTTCGGATCGGGGATGGCAGCGAGACACGGTTCTTTGTAGAAGAGTATTTCAGAGAACTGGGGAATAGTGCCATGAGTTCACTGGTGTTCAGGCAGTATATTATGATGGATCTGTATTTCTGCGTTGCGGAATTTGCAGAAGAGCTTGGCTGGTCAAAGGATGAGATTGAACCGTTGGATATCACTAAGAAAGAGCTGCAGACAAAAGAGGGAGCCATGGAATATCTGATAGGTATTCTGAAGAAGGCTATCGAGCTTCGTGACAAGGCGGCAAGCACCAGACATCAGGATGTGGTGGATGAGATCTTGCAGTATATAGAAGAAAAATATGCAGATGAAGAATTGTCTCTAAATACTATTGCAGAGCATGTGAATTTCTCGCCAAATCATTTGAGCACAGTTTTCAGTAAACAGACAGGACAAACCTTTATCAAATATCTGACGGATTTTCGAATGACAAAAGCCAAAGAATTGCTGCGCTGCACCGGAAAACGAAGCAGCGAAATCAGCATCGAAGTAGGTTACAGGGACCCTCATTATTTTTCTTATCTGTTTAAGAAAACACAGGGTATGACACCCACCCAGTATCGTGGTGGCAAAGGGGCAGAGGAAGAATGAAAAAGTTAAGTGAAAAGTTTCGCACATGGTATCATCATGCCTCACTGGCTTCCAAAATCCGCCTATCCTATTTCATCTTACTGATTCCTGTGATGTTTTTCGTTCTGTACTGTATTTACAATATTTGGAACAGCAACAGGCAGTATTCTGCGCTGATTCAGTCCACGGCAGTGGCATCTGACTTCAGCCTGGACTTCAAGAAGGACTTTGACTACGAAACGTATCTGGTTGTTGCGGGAAATAAAACGGTAGAAGAGTCGGAACTGCAGGGCATGCTCAATCAGGCTAACTGGGTAGTGGACCGACTGGAGAAGGAATCCTATTCCGGTACCGATGAAAATATGAAGCGTCTACGTACCGTTCGAAAATATCTGGTCAATCTGCAGACATACATCGATCGAATTCAGGCAAATCTGGAAGAAGGAAATATGTATGAAGATAATATCGAGATTTGGGAAAATGACGTTCAGATTGTAACCTCTCTGGTCCGGGAAACCTTCTTTCAGTACATCTATTATGATGTAGAAAACATGCAGGCTGCAAAAGAGGCATTCCAGAGAGAATATTATGTCATGATGGGCTTTTCGGCGATCGTTATTTTGGTGCTGACCATCGTTCTGGGTTATTCTTCCTACAAGATACCGCTTGGTATCACCAGGCCAATCATCGAACTGAGCGAAGTAACCGATCAGGTTGCAAAAGGTAACCTATCGGTACGCTCTGAAGTGTATGACGGGGTTGAGGCGAAAATGCTGGGTGACTCCCTGAATACCATGATTGACAAAATCAATGAACTGTTGTCCCAGGTGACTACAGAACAGATACGCCTGCGAAAAGCGGAGTTTGAGTTACTGCAGGCACAGATCAATCCGCATTTTCTATACAATACATTGGATGCCATTGTGTGGCTGGCGGAAGCTGGCGAACAGGAAATGGTTGTGAAAATGGTGGGCAGCCTTTCGGATTTCTTCAGGACATCTCTAAATCAGGGAAAAGATGTGGTTACCATACAGGAAGAACTGCAGCATGTGCGCAGCTACCTGTCCATCCAGCAGGTTCGTTATCAGGACATTCTGCAATATGACATACAGGTACCGAAAGAACTGTATGCTTACTATATCCCAAAGATTACATTGCAGCCGATTGTAGAAAATGCACTTTACCATGGCATCAAAAACAAGCGTGGCCTGGGGCACATTACCATTCATGGCCGTGAAGATCAGGATGGCTTTGTGCTCTCTGTAGAAGATGATGGCATCGGCATGACAGAAGAGAAACTGGCAGCAGTCAAACACGAGATCAAGCATATGGAATCCAAGGAAAAGGTGGTATACGGCCTGTATAACATACACGAGCGTATCCGCCTGAACTTCGGAGAAAACTACGGCATTACCATTTCCAGCATCTACGGGCAGGGAACCACTGTGGAAGTGCACCTTCCCAAGCGGACCACCCGATAATCCAGAGTCACATATATCCCCCGGTGATTTTTCTCACCGGGG
>CALZKI010000010.1 GCA_945787995.1 uncultured Lachnospiraceae bacterium
TGGACGGACCAGAGAACAGTTCTATTCCGGAAAGGCAGATTGGGATATTATCAGACAGGTGAAGCAGGCAGTATCCATTCCGGTGATTGGCAACGGGGATGTGGTGGATGGAGAAAGTGCCCTGGCCCTGCTGCAGCAGACCGGATGTGACGGTATCATGATCGGAAGGGCCTGCCAGGGAAACCCCTGGATATTTAGAGAGGTCAAGAACTTTCTGGAAAGCGGGCAGATATGTCCAAGACCTACCAACCGGGAAATAGTGGATACCATTCTCAGACATGCCCGGTTGCAGCTGCAGTACAAGGGGGAATATATAGGCATTCGTGAAATGAGAAAGCATGTATCCTGGTATAGTGCAGGGGTACCTAATTCAGCCAGGTTCCGTGCCGAAATCAATGCCATGGAAAGTATGGAAGAACTAATGGATGCAGTATCCGCTGTCTTTGCTTGAGGTGTTTCTGATACGCAAATGAAAAGGCTGCACAAAAGTGCGTTTGCTTGACGCAAAATCGGGAAAATGATACGATACTATAGATGGTGTTTTGGGATGATTATTATGGTCATTCAAGGTAAATTTGTAGGATAGAAAAAGGAGAATCGATTATGCCTATCAGATTACACAATTTTATGGGAAAATTCGGATGGGAAATGCAAAAGAGATTTCCCATGCTCAGTTCCAATATGTATCTGAAACTGCAGTTTTTAAGCAGAGCAAAATCACAGAAAAAATATATTGAATACTTTATGAGCAAGGAGGTTCCGCCTCATCCGTTAGTAGTCAATATTGAGACAATCAACCGATGCAATTCCACCTGTGCCTTCTGTACAGCTAACAAGAACGCGGAGAAGAGACCATATTGCAGAATGGAAGACACCCTTTTCTACAATATCATCGACCAGCTGGCAGATTGGGGCTACAAAGGTCATCTTACATTATACGGAAATAATGAACCCTGGCTGGATACCCGTATTGTGGAATTCCATAAGTACTGTCGCGAGAAATTGCCGGATTCCTTTATTTTCATGTCAACCAATGGTCTTTTACTGGATATTGACAAGGTGAAGGCAGTGGTTCCCTATGTGGATCAGTTGATCATCAACAACTACTGCATGAATATGAAGCTTCATGACAATGTGCAGAAGATATACGATTATGTGAAGGCAAATCCGGATGAGTTTAAGGATGTTGATATTCTGGTTCAGATGAGATACATGGAGGCAGTGCTTACCAACAGAGCCGGTTCTGCTCCCAATAAGAAAAATGAAGTGAAGGTTATCAAAGAAACCTGTTTGATGCCGTTTACAGATGTTTTCATCTTCCCTGACGGCAGATTGGGAATTTGCTGTTGTGATAACTTTGAAGTAACCGAGCTGGCTGATCTGAAGAAGACGCCGCTTAGCGAGGCATGGAATTCCAAGCTGTATCAGGAAATTCGTGAAAAGATTAAGGATGGCAGACAAAACTGGCCATTCTGTAAATATTGTGATTTTATTGATGCAGGTCTTCGTATGGATGCAGTTGTAGACGAACTGAATCACAGCGAGACGCTGCACGGTGCAAGACAATCCTTAACAAAGAAATAGAAACAGTAATGGAAAAGGAGGGTTCCTTTGGCATGTAAACTGCCGGGAACGATAAAGACGATGAATATATTAAATGGCGGAGCTTATCTTGTGAACGGTACAGAGCTGATTCCCGATTCTCATGAGGCGACAGCAAAAGTACAGGCAATCACCGGAAAGACTGTGACAAAAGAGCAGGCGAAGGAAAATACGATTGCCTATGGTATTTTGAAAGAGCATAATACCTCCCACAATATGGACAAACTGAAAATCAAATTTGATAAGCTGACTTCCCATGATATCACTTTTGTAGGTATCATTCAGACGGCCAGAGCATCAGGACTTGAGAAATTCCCGATTCCCTACGTACTCACCAACTGCCATAACTCCCTTTGTGCAGTAGGCGGAACCATTAACGAAGATGACCACATGTTCGGTCTTTCCTGTGCAAAAAAATATGGTGGTGTGTATGTACCTCCTCATCAGGCGGTCATCCATCAGTATGCAAGAGAAATGCTTGCAGGCGGCGGAAAAATGATATTAGGTTCTGATTCACACACCCGTTATGGTGCTCTCGGTACCATGGCTATGGGTGAAGGTGGACCGGAGCTGGTAAAACAGCTTCTTGAACAGACTTACGATATCAATATGCCCGGGGTAGTTGCAATCTATTTGACAGGTGAACCTGTGCGTGGCGTAGGTCCTCAGGACGTGGCTCTTGCCATTATCGGAGCTGTATTTGGAAATGGTTATGTGAAAAATAAAGTCATGGAATTCGTTGGACCCGGTGTGGCATCCTTAAGTGCGGATTTCCGTATCGGCATCGATGTTATGACTACCGAAACCACCTGCCTGTCCTCTATCTGGAGAACAGATGATGAAATCAAGAACTGGTATGAAATTCATGGCAGAAAAGAAGAGTATAAAGAGTTAAATCCGGGTGAAGTGGCATACTACGACGGTGCCATTGAAATCGACCTTAGTACAATCAAACCTATGATTGCTATGCCATTCCATCCAAGTAACACATATACCATCGAAGAAGTGAAGGCAAATCTTTCTGATGTACTTCATGACGTGGAGATGCGTGCTGCAGTAAGCCTGGATAATGCGGTTCCATATTCTTTACAGGATAAAGTTAGAAACGGCAAATTCATAGTTGATCAGGGTATTATTGCCGGTTGTGCAGGTGGCGGATTTGAAAATATCTGTGCTGCTGCAGATATCTTGAAAGGACAGTATATTGGATCTGATGCATTTACATTAAGTGTATATCCTGCATCCATGCCGGTTTATATGGAATTGATCAGAAATGGTTGTGCCGCAACCATTATGGAGACCGGTGCAGTACTGAAAACTGCATTCTGTGGACCCTGCTTTGGGGCAGGCGATACACCTGCAAACAACGCATTCAGTATTCGTCATTCCACAAGAAACTTCCCCAACAGGGAAGGCTCCAAATTACAGAATGGCCAGATTTCTTCTGTGGCTCTTATGGATGCCCGTTCGATTGCCGCAACAGCTGCAAACAAGGGTGAATTGACTGCTGCTACAGAGTTTGACGGAACCTTTAACAAATACACATATCACTTTGACGCAAATATCTATGCAAACAGAGTATTTGACAGTAAGGGTGTGGCTGATCCGGATGTGGAAATTCAGTTAGGTCCAAACATTAAGGACTGGCCTGTTATGGGTGCACTTCCGGAAAATCTGGTATTGCGTGTTGTTTCCGAAATTCATGACCCTGTCACAACAACAGATGAATTGATTCCTTCCGGAGAGACTTCCTCCTACCGTTCCAATCCTTTGGGACTTGCGGAGTTTACCTTGTCCAGAAAGGATCCTAATTATGTGGGCCTTGCGAAGGACATTCAGAAGGCGGAAAAGGCAAGAATGAACGGAGAGCATCCTTGCCAGGCACATCCGGATGTAAAACCTGTGATGTCCGTAATCAAAACCGTATTTGAAGGTGCAAATCATGAAAATACCGGATTTGGTTCCACAATCTTTGCTGTAAAACCGGGCGACGGATCCGCCAGAGAACAGGCTGCCTCCTGTCAGAAGGTATTAGGTGGCTGGGCGAACATTGCCAATGAATATGCAACCAAGCGCTATCGTTCCAATTTGATCAACTGGGGTATGCTTCCCTTTATCATCAAAGAAGGAGAACTTCCCTTCAAGAACCTGGATTATTTATTTATTCCTGAGATTCGGAAAGCAGTTTCGGAAAAATGGAGTATCATCAAAGCTTACAAAGTTGATGTGGAGAAGAACACATTACAAGAGTTTGAACTGAATCTTGGAGAAATGACAAATGAAGAGCGTGAAATTATCCTGAAGGGTTGCTTAATTAACTACAACCGAAAGTAAAATACAAGGCCCTCTGTCAACCTGGCAGGGGGCCTTTATAGCGAGGAAGAAAGCAGGCGCGAGCAGAGAGGGAAAGTAGAATGGCATTTTTGGAGAAAAAACCAAGAAAATGGGGAGACAGAAGAGACGGACTATGGGTAAGAGATCTTCCCGGACTGAATGCAGTTATCGCTTTTTTGTGGCCAAGAAGGACGGAGTGCGAAGCATATTTGCAGCAGACGATTGATGTCACGGAATTGCTTCGCTTTATCGAGAAGAAAAACGCGGAACATCCGGAATACAAAACCACATTGTTTCATTGCGTGGTAACCGCTATTTTCAGAATGCTGAACGAGAGACCGAAGATGAATCGATTTGTTCAGGGGGGACGTACCTATGAACGAGATGAGATTACAGCCGGTTTTGTAGCAAAAAGGAAGTTTACGGATCACAGTGAGGAATCCTTAATGCTGCTGACAGCTCAGGCGGAGGATACTATCGATACTGTCAGCAAAAAAATAATAGGTGATGTAAAGGAAGCCAGAGAACGGAAGGAAACTGCCGGAATTGACAATATTCTGGATATTCTGGGATCGTTTCCAAGGCCCTTTCTATGGGCTTTTATAAGATTCATCCGTACACTGGATTATTGGGGGAAGGTGCCGAGAGCACTGACTGACGGAGATATGAATTATGCTTCCGTATCCATCACGAATCTGGGTAGCATAAAGTGCCCTTCCGTATATCATCACCTGGGCAATTACGGAACTACCTCTGTGTTTGTTTCCATAGGCACAATTCATAAGGAACAACTGGTTATGGAGGACGGCAGTCTTCAGATTCGGGATGTGGTAGATCTGGGTGTGACGGTAGATGAGAGAATTGCCGATGGCTTTTATTTTGCCAGATCCTGGAAACTGGTGAAACACATTTGTGCTCACCCGGAGCTTTTGGATAAGCCTTTGTGTGAAGAGAGCGGATATGAATATCAATAATTATTTTCGTTGAATTGGTTTGTGATGTGAGGGAGTTGCTCACAGAAAGGAATGGTTATGGGGAACTTGAATTTAGTAAAAGAAATGCCTAAAAAGTTAGGCTTTGGGTGCATGAGATTACCGATTCGGGATGGAAAATCGGAATGCATAGATCTGGAACAGTTTAAGAGAATGGCAGATGCATATCTGGAAAAAGGATTTGTATACTTTGATACGGCTTACCCCTATCATAATGAGAAATCAGAAGAAGCCGTCAAAAAGTGTGTTGTAGAACGGTATGACAGAGACAAATTCCTGCTGGCAGACAAAATGCCGGTATGGCTGGTGAAGGAAGAAAAGGATTATCAACCTATTTTTGAAAGACAGCTTGAGAGATGCGGTGTGGAGTATTTTGACTTTTACTTATTGCATGCTTTGGACGCCGGTCGTGTGAAAGAATTGGATGCAACCAATGGCTGGGCTTTTGCAAAAAGAGTGAAAGAGGAAGGCAAGGTAAGAAATATCGGCTTTTCCTTCCACGACTCGGCGGAAGTGCTGGAGGACATTTTGAAAAACCATCCGGAAATGGATTTTGTGCAGCTGCAGATCAATTATTACGATTGGGAAAGCAACAATGTGCAGTCCAGAAAGTGCTATGAGGTGGCGGAGAAATATCATATGCCGGTGATCGTTATGGAGCCGATCAAAGGCGGTACGCTGGCTAATGTAATCGGAGAACCTGCAAATCTGCTTCGCAGTTTAGATGATAAAGCAAGCTTTGCAAGCTATGCAATCCGTTTCGCTGCTTCTCTTCCAAATGTCATGGTGGTACTATCCGGCATGTCCAATGAAGAACAGCTTTTGGATAATCTTTCCTATATGGAGGATTTCAAACCATTGTCGGAAGTGGAGAAGAAGACCATTGAGCAGGTTTGCGAGGAGCTTTCCAAGCTGATCCGAATCGAATGTACAAAGTGCAGATACTGCGTAGAAGGCTGTCCCATGCATATTGAGATTCCGGAATTGTTTGGTTTATATAATTTGGCAATGCAGTTTGGCGTTACCGATTCCATGAAGGGAAATTACAATTGGAACACAAGTCGGGGCGGAAAAGCAAGCACCTGTATCAAATGTGGTAAATGCGAACAGCATTGCCCACAGCATCTGACCATCAGAGAACTGCTGGAGACGGTTGCGGAAACCTTTGAAAAATAGATCTTCCACATGGAGTGGCATGTATACAGATAACGAGAAAGTATTTCTGCGAATGAAGCAGTGACAGAAGGGGAGACGAACATGGACCTGAACAACAAGATTACAGAGGAAGAAATCAATAAGGCCAAAAAGATTATCAATGACATTCTGATCTACTACAACAGTAAAGTTGTGGGACAGCAGCAGTTAGGTGTTTCTATTTTGGCTGCTATGATAACAAATGGACACATTTTGCTGGAATCCGTACCCGGTCTGGCAAAGACTACGGCTGCAAAAGTTATGACAGAAGCAGTGCAGGGTATCTTTTCCCGTATCCAGTGCACACCGGACCTGATTCCCAGTGATATTATCGGCACGCAGACATATAATGCCCAGACAAACACTTTTGAGAATAAACTGGGTCCTGTATATGGTAACTTTGTGCTCTTGGATGAGGTAAACAGATCCAGTGCAAAAACCCAGAGTGCTATGCTGGAAGCCATGCAGGAACATTCGGTAACCATTGGCGGCACCTTATATCCTATGCCGCAGGTGTTTGTGGTTATTGCAACACAGAATCCCATTGAACAGGAAGGCACCTATGTGCTTTCTGAAGCGCAGATGGATCGTTTCCTGCTGAAAGTGGAACTGGATTATCCCGGTAAGGAGGCAGAATTAGAGATTTTAAATCGCATTGAAGCAGGCGTATTTAACTCAAGTAAAGCGGTTGCAACCATAGAGGATATTGTATTCCTGCAGAATCTTGGCAAGAGAGTGTATATGGATCCTGCCATCAAGAAATATATTGTAGACATTGTTAGTGCTACAAGAAATGCGGAGCAGTATATTGGCAAAGAACTGGCCGGATATATAACCCTGGGAGCCAGCACCAGAGCAGCGATCGCCTTTATGGATGCGGCCAAAGCCATGGCACTTATCAATGGCAGAAACTATGTAACCCCCGATGATGTGAAAGCAATGCGTCATAGTGTTTTGCGTCACAGAGTGATGCTGAATTTTGCAGCTGTGGCTGATGGGGTGCAGGAAGAAACAATTATTGATGCTATTTTCGGAGCAGTGGTTACCCCATGAGAATGACATATATTACCAAAATACAGGCAAACATAAAGCGTTTTCAGACGGTACATACCAGAAGAGCCACCAACCGGGTGCTGGATGGCTCTTACAAATCCATTTTCAAAGGGCGTAGTATGAACTTTGACGAACTGCGGGAGTATGTGCCCGGAGATGACATCAAGGATATCGATTGGAAAGCGTCCTCCAGAAGTCAGAAAATGCTGGTCCGACAGTATATTGCAGAACGAAAACATAATATCATGCTGGTTTTCGACACCAATCGCAGAATGTTAGGGGACAGTGACGGTTTGGAAGAAAAGAGAGAGCTGGCTATTATGAGTGCCGGTACCATGGCCTACTTCGTAAATCGAAGCGGAGATTTTGTCAGTGCCACTTACGCTACAGAGAAGGGTGTGAAGCATTTTCCGTTTAAAACAGGGCTTGGCAACATAGAGTTGATTTTGGAAAGCTATCACAGAGATGTGGATATGGAGAATCAGACAGATCTCAATACCACCCTGGAATACATCATTCGAAACTTTAAGAGTAAGATGATTCTTCTGTTGATTACAGATGTGGCCGGTATTCGCAGTATTTCCGAGCAGAACCTGAAAAGGCTGCTGGTTGCTCATGATGTTTTGGTTTTGAACATCAGTGACGCTCCTCTGGCAGGAAAAAAGGTTTACGGAATTGAAGAGGAAATGTACTTCAACCCGTTTTTTACCAAAGATAAAAAGCTGGGCAGGATAACCAGACAGAAAAACCTGGACATGCAGAGGGAAGCACAGGACAAATTGATGCAATACGGGATCCCCATGTCCACCATTGATTATCTGGATGAATTAGACAGAGAAATCATAGATTTGCTGGAAAAGCATAAGCTGACAAAGTGAGAGAATACTTTTGCAATCATGCTTTTTGACAACAGTTTCATAGAAATGGAGCACACCTATGCCTACCACAGTTACATTACAACCGGACTTTTTCGATCCCTTTTTTCTGATCTTATTATTGGGGCTGATATTGCTTATCTCCGGATTAGTCAAATTCTTCAGGTGGAATAAGGAACGAAGGGCAATCAAAAAGCAGCAGAAGATGCTACAGGCACAGACCATGCAGATGAGAGCTGTGCCCGCCCAGGTAAAAGCAAGATATACCGATCAGCTGCGACAGTTGGGGAACCGGATTACGGTAGGGTCCATACCTCCCAGAACCGGCTATCAGCAGATGAGCCTTTTGGTACGCACCTTCGTGAAGGAGTACGCGAACCTGGATGTTACCACCAAGACTCTGGCAGAAATTCGAAGTATGGGTTTACCTGAACTGACAGCTCTTGTAGAAGAATACTATGCACCTGAATTTTCTCCCGATGAAATCGGTGATGTGCAGAAATCAATTACAGCAACGATAAAGGCAATAAACAAATGGAAATGAGTTATGGCTGGATGATTCCGGTTGGAATAGTTGCTGCCCTGATACCACTTGCTGCTTTTTTCTTTTTTCACAGAAAAGCAAGAACTTATACAGATGGTATCAAAGTGGCAAATGCAGACCTTCTTCTGGAAGATCCTTATGTAAAAAGAAAAATGATAAGATATCGTATCCTGCAGGCAGTTCTTCTATTGGCCGCCATGGCAGGCATTCTGATGTCGTTTGTTATTTTGGCACAACCATATAGGGTGAAGATGACAAAAGAGGAATCCTACAGCAGAGACATCATGATCTGTCTGGATATCTCCTCCTCTGTGGATGATCTGAACGCAAAGCTGGTGAAGGAACTGCAGGAAACAGTGCGTCATCTCAGTGGTGAGCGGGTTGGCATTGTGGTATTTAATACCTCACCGGTATTGTTGTCTCCACTGACTGATGATTACGAATATACCATAGAGCAGCTGGAGAATATTGAAAAGGCTCTGAAGGCCATGAAAGGATCCTTTCATACCGGCGAATTGGATAACTGGTTGTATTGGAACAGTTACCTGTACAGCGGGACCCTGGTGGGGAATGAAGAACGGGGAAGCTCACTCATCGGTGACGGGCTTCTTGGAGCAGTTTTCAATTTCCCCAATGCAGATAAAAAGCGTACTCGTGTGGTGATCTTTTCTACTGACAACGACCCCCAGGGGGAGGGATTTGTTTCCCTTACCGAGGCGGCACAGATCTGTAAGAAAAAGGGCATTGTGGTTTACGGCATCGGTACGGAGTTAATGTATGCGGATGACGAGGCAGAAATGAAAGAGGCCATGGAACTGACAGGAGGAAAGTTCTATCTGGAAGAAAGCGGTTCTGCCTTTCATGAAATCGTGGAAGAAATCGAGTCCATGAGTGCTAATCTTGTAAAAGGAAAAACCATCATCAGAAGGGCTGAAGATCCGGAGAAGTGGTACAAATATCTGGTGGTTTCCTTCCTGGTTCTTCTGTTGGCGGGCTTGTTCCTTCGGAGAATGAATGTCTGGTGGTTTGTACGACAGACTGCGGTTGGTATTCTTCTTGCGGTTCTTTTCGTGCAGGTGATTGAACCGGCCAGATGGACTGCCGTGGGAACGGGAACGAAGATGAAGACTTCTTCCAACCTGGAGGTGCTCTTCGTCGTAGACGGAACCATTAGTATGGTAGCACAGGACTATGATGGGAACCGGCCCAGACTGGAAGGCGTGAAAGAAGACTGTAAAACGATTATTGAGTCCCTGCAGGGAGCAAAATTCAGTGTCATTTCTTTCGACAATGATGCCCAGGTTTTATCTCCCTTTTCCAACAACAGCGACCATGCTGTCAATGTGATCGATGCCATAGCACCTATGAGCGAATTGTATGCCCACGGAAGTTCCTTAAATACGCCCAGGGAATTGATGCTTCAGACCTTGCAGATGGTGAAGCAGGGAAATGAGGACCATAAAGTGGCAGTTTTCTTTATCAGCGATGGTGAGATTACGGACGATTCTTCTCTGGAATCTTATGGAGAATTGGCTCCCTATATAGATGGTGGTGCTGTCCTTGGTTATGGAACAAAAAAGGGCGGTATCATGGAATTAAAGTATGAATGGGAAGAGGAAAGCTATATCTTGCAGGATATGTCTGATTATCCCTGGGTTGATGCCGTGTCTAAAATAGACGAGAGGAATCTGAAGAAAATAGCAGGCGATCTGCAGATTTCCTATGTCAACAGAAATGAAAAGGAAAGTCTGCAGAATATCCTGGCGACTTTGCAAAAAGAAATAAAAGTAGAGGCCCCTGATCAGAATACGGATCAGGAAGGGCTTGTGGAAATCAACAATCCGGAGAACCCCTGGTACTGGATGTTCCTGGTGGTGGCTGGCCTGCTGGTTTTAGATGCTGTTCTGTTTGTGAGAAAGAAGTAATGAAGAAAAGAAAGACGAAACCAAATAAGAAAACGAATAGGAAACCTGTGAAAGTATCCACCATCATCTGGTTGGTGGGATTGACTTTCTTTTTGATTGGTTGCATCTGGTACGCAAAAAAGGGTAATGTGATAGCTTTCTACAACTGGGGCAATAGCTCTTTCAGGGCAGGAGAATACAGTGATGCAGAGGATGACTACGATTATGCTCTATACTATAAGCCTGGTAAAAAGCAGCAGTGTTCCGTCCGCATCAACAAAGCTCTGGCAATGGTAACCCCTTTGACTCCCGAATCGGTAACCTACGACAATTTGGAGGATACCATCAAAATACTGGAAAACGCTATTGATATTCTGGTGGCAGATGACTGTGCCCATCGAAATGATGACGACGGGCATAGCGTTCAGGCTCAGATATTAAAGAATGAAATTGATGAATACATAGAATGGCTGCGGGAAAATGTGAAGCCGCCGGAAGAGGGCTCCACAGGAGATGCCTCTGCAGATCAGAAGAAGCAGAATGAGGATGAAGAGGATGAGCAGCAGAAGCAATTACGTGAGCTATTTGAACAGATGCAACAACAGGGTATGCAGGAACGTAATGTGGATCTGAATGATAGTAAAGTGTACTTTGGTGACTATGAATATTACGACGGAAAAGCATGGTAAGTTTAACTTACCGTTCATAATGTTCTAGCGTTACGGAATGTGGTAGCATGGAGGAAATGAGATTTGTGTAAGATAACTTTTTCAGAAGGAGCAAAAAAATGGGATGAAGCGCTTCCGATTGGCAACGGACGTTTGGGAGGCATGGTATACGGCACGGTGGCTACTGAACGGATTGCTTTGAATGAAGACAGCTGCTGGTATGGCGGCCCCAGAAACCGAATCAATCCTTCGGCAAAAGAGAAACTGGAGGAAATAAGACAATTGATATTCCGGGGCAAAATCCGGGAAGCACAGGAATTGTGTGCTTTTGCACTTTCCGGTCTGCCGGAGGAAATGCGTCATTATGCTCCATTGGGAGATTTATATATCGAGTTTGCCGGAACCGATTATAAGAATATTTCAGAATATCATAGAGAATTGGACCTGGACACTGCTTTGGTTACCACATCCTTTGTAAGAAATGGAGTGAAATATACAAGACAGGTGATTGCCAGTTATCCTGCCGGGGCCATTCTTGTTCATCTGACGGCAGACAAACCGGGCAGTCTTGATTTTCACGCCCAGCTTACCAGAGGGAATACCCCCTGGTCTATGGAACCGTATCAGACACAGGAATGCAGAAGACCAAATTACAACTGCTTTGTAGATGACATCAGTGCACCGGAAGAAGGTATGCAGGTGATGACGGCACAAAATGGTGGTGCAGGAGCCATTTCTGTTGCCTGTGGCATTCGCGTATTCCAGAAGGGTGGAGAAACAGAACTTCTGGGAAATACAACCCTGGTGAAACATGCAGACGAGGTTCTGATCGTATTGATGGCAGAGACCAGCTTCCGGACAGAAGATCCGAAAACGCTGGTGATAGACAGATTGGGTGGGTTTGATGCATCGTGGAAGAATGCATGTGCTGCTTTGGAGCCCAATACAACCCATGTGAAAAAGAGTAGGTCAGCAGTTACTGAAATGTGGGAAGCTTGTCTGGAAGAGCATATCAGAGACTATCAGGCGCTATACAATCGTGTGACATTGGAAATCGAAGGCTATGAAGATGTGGTCCGCTTTTTTCAATTCGGCCGTTATCTGATGATTGCAGGAAGCAGACCCGGATCTTTGCCCAATAATTTGCAGGGGATTTGGAACAATGAGTATGCACCTGCCTGGGGCAGTAAATATACCATCAATATCAATGCGGAGATGAACTACTGGCCAACCTTTACCTGTAACCTGCCGGAGTGTAATGAACCGTTGATTACTATGATTGAGAATATGAGGGAAAGCGGAACAAAGACGGCAGAAGCAATGTATGGCTGTCGTGGCTTCATGGCCCACCATAACACAGATATCTGGTGTGATACCGCACCCCAGGATGTATGCATCTCTGCAAGCTACTGGGTGATGGGGGCTGCCTGGCTCTGTCTCCATATCTGGGAAGAGTATCTGTTTATGCAGGATAAAGAATTCCTGAAAGAACATTATCCCACCATGCGGGAAGCTGCCAGGTTCCTGGTAGACTATCTGGTGGAGGATGAAGACGGACGGTATCTGGTTACCTGCCCTACACTTTCTCCGGAGAATACCTACATTCTGCCCAATGGTGAGCAGGGCGTTATCTGTAAGGGTGCGTCTATGGATAATCAGATTATGACTGAATTATTTCAGGCATGTATAAAAGCAGAAGAGATACTGGGAATCAGTCCTACAGAAGCGTCGGAACAGTGTGATGAGAGCATAGCCCGGGAACTGAAGGCAGCGCTGGAACGAATTGCCCCTATTCGTGTGGGAAAATACGGTCAGATCATGGAATGGAATGAGGACTATGAGGAAGTGGAGATTGGTCACCGCCATATCTCACAGTTGTTTGCCCTATATCCGGGAACCCAGATTACATATGAGAAAACGCCTGAACTGATGGAAGCCGCTGCTAAGACAATCGAAAGAAGATTGTCTGCCGGTGGAGGCCATTCGGGTTGGAGCAGAGCATGGATTATCAATATGTATGCCCGGCTTCGAGATGGCAACAGTGCGTTGGAGAATATTGAAAAACTGATTCATACACAAACCCTGCCCAATCTTTTTGACAACCATCCTCCATTTCAGATTGACGGAAACTTTGGTGCCACAGCAGGTATTGTGGAGATGCTGGTGCAAAGCCATGAGGATCAGGTTGTATTGCTGCCTGCGCTGCCGGATGCATGGAAGAATGGCCGTGTGACCGGTCTTCGTCTGCGAGGTGGTAAGGTTCTGAAAGAACTGGTCTGGAAAGATGGAAAGGTTGTCAGTGCATGTATAGAGTAGGTTTTGTTTTTCACATGGAGCATGTCAGGCATAAAGTAAGTTGTCGCTTCTGCTTTATCACACAACAAAAGTATGATATAATGTAGTATCTGTTCACAAAAAGGACAGGCAAAGTGTAAGCGTCATAGTTGTGTATTTGGGGGTTTTAGAATGAACGAAAACAGAAGTAGTTTCTCGGGGAAGATCGGATTTGTTATGGCAGCAGCCGGAAGTGCTGTGGGCTTGGGTAATATCTGGAGATTCCCGTATCTGGCAGCAAAAAATGGTGGAGGATTGTTCCTGCTGTGCTATTTCATTTTAGTACTGACATTTGGATTTACATTGCTTACAACAGAGGTAGCCATTGGACGTAAAACGAAACAGAGTCCGTTGACTGCTTATGGTGTATTGCATCCAAAGTGGAAAGGAATCGGCGCACTGGCTTGCTTGGTTCCCATCATTATTTTGCCTTATTACTGTACCATTGGCGGATGGGTATTAAAATACTTCTGTACTTTTCTGGTTGGAAAAGATGCAGAAACTGTAGCTGATGGTTATTTCACAGGCTTTATTACAGCTGATGTTTCACCAATTATTTTTGCATTTCTATTTATTGGTGCCACTGCATTGATTGTATTCATGGGAGTGGAAAGCGGTATTGAACGCTACAGCAAAATCTTAATGCCTATTTTGGTGATCCTGATTACTGGCATAGCATTCTTTTCCCTGTCCCTGCACAAGGAAGTGGATGGTGTAACCAGAACCGGTATGCAGGGGTTGGCAATCTATGTTTTGCCAGACTTTTCCAACATCACGCTGAAGCAGCTGCTTGTGGTAGTGATGGATGCCATGGGACAGCTGTTCTATTCCATCAGTGTTGCCATGGGTATTATGATCACCTATGGGTCTTATGTAGATAAAGATACTAAAATGATGAGTTCTATCAATCAGATTGAGATATTCGATACACTGGTTGCTTTTCTTGCAGGATTGATGATTATCCCGGCAGTATATGTATTCATGGGAAGAGACGGTATGTCAGCCGGTCCGGGGCTGATGTTTGTATCTCTGCCTAAAGTGTTCAATGAAATGGGTGGTATCGGACGCTTCATCGGCATCATTTTCTTCATTATGGTGCTGTTTGCGGCAATTACTTCTTCTGTGTCTATCATGGAGGCCATTGTTTCCAGTATTATGGATCGCTTCAAGTTAAGTAGAAAAGTCAGCACTGTTATTACAACGATATACGGTCTTGTAGTGGGACTGATCGTATGTATGGGTTATAACAAGCTGTATTTCGAAGTGAAATTGCCAAATGGCGATGTAGGGCAGATTCTTGATATCATGGACTATGTAAGTAACAATCTGATGATGCCAATCGTAGCTATCCTTACATGTATCTTAGTTGGTTGGATTGTAAAACCAAAAACCATCATCGATGAGGTGACTTCTGATGGCAGCAAATTCGGCAGAAAAGGCCTTTACATTGTAATGATCAAGTTCATTGCACCTGTCTTACTTGCACTGCTCTTGTTCAAAGCCATTGGTTTGTTCTAAAAAATAAGGAGAGGACGGACGCCGAAGGTTTTGTCATCAATATAGTAATCGGCAGTAATCTTCCGGGAATCTGAACCAAACAGTTCCAGTATTTCCGGAAGATTTTGATTGATGGCATCAAATTCCAATCCCTGTTCTGCACACCAGTGAATGGCTTCTTCCAGATGGGAACCGTTTCGGCAGGTCCACAGAATGATAGGGTTGCCCTTGCGTTTTACTCTTTTGGCAAGACGGATTACTGCTTTATTAGGCCTTCCGATCCCCGGGAAGGCTTCCTTGCATAACGTTCCGTCAAAGTCAAATGCATATATCTTTTTCTTCTGCAAATATCCCATAGTTCCCTCCTGTTTGATTCCGGATCTTTCTTTCATTCACTCACACATTGACGAACAAATGTTCTTTGTATAAAATGATTATAATCGAACAAACATTCGAAAGCAACCGCTACATCTGGTACCCAAAGGAAAGGAGGACACAAGTGAAGCATTCTATGTATATTGCCATTGACCTGAAGTCCTTCTATGCCTCGGTGGAATGCAAAGAGCGGGGCTTGGATCCTTTGAACACCAATCTTGTGGTGGCAGATGCCAGCCGGACCGAGAAAACCATATGTCTGGCAGTCTCGCCGGCTTTGAAGGCTTATGGAATACCGGGACGCCCCAGATTGTTTGAAGTGGTTCAAAAGGTGGAACAGGTGAATCGGGAAAGAAAGAACCGATTGAAGAAAAAGGAATTTGCCGGGGAAAGCTTTCTGGATGTGGAACTTCGTAAACATCCGGATTGGAAAGTGAGTTATATCACTGCCACGCCCAGAATGGCACTTTATCTGGAATATAGTGCCAGAATATATCAGGTATATTTGCAATATTTTGCACCGGAGGATATTCATGTATATTCCATCGATGAAGTGATGATCGATGTGACCTCCTATCTGGATACGTACAGGAAAACGCCCAGACAGTTGGCTTCTGAAATTGTGAAAACGGTGTATGAAGTAACAGGCATTACGGCCACTGCCGGGATAGGCACCAACCTATATCTTTGCAAGGTTGCCATGGATATTGTGGCAAAGCATATGCCGGAGGATGAAAATGGTGTACGCATTGCAGAACTGGATGAGATGGATTACAGACGGCTTCTGTGGAGTCACAGACCCCTTACCGATTTCTGGCGGGTGGGTCATGGTTATGCCAAGAAGCTGGAACAGTGCGGACTGTATACCATGGGGGATATTGCACGCTGTTCCATAGGCAAACCAAACGAATTCCATAACGAAGACTTACTTTACAAAATGTTTGGCATCAATGCAGAACTTCTTATTGATCATGCCTGGGGGTATGAACCCTGTACCATGGAAGAGGTCAAGCAATACAGGCCGGAGAATTCCTCTACAGGGACCGGCCAGGTGCTGCAGCATCCCTATACAGCCGAGAAGGCCAAATTGATTGTCAAGGAAATGACTGATTTGCTGGTATTGGATCTGGTAAAGAAGAAGTATACTACAGACCAATTGACACTGACCATTGGATATGACCGGGAAAGCCTTACGGATGAGAAGGTCCGAAAGGAGTATACGGGAACCGTAAAAAGCGACTATTACGGTCGTCCTGTGCCAAAGCATGCTCACGGAACCACCAACCTGAAACGTCACACTTCTTCAACCAAAGTGATCATGGACGCGGTGCTGCAGCTGTTCGATGAAATCGTTGACCCCCGACTGCTGGTCAGAAGGGTGAATATCACAGCCAATCGTTTGCTGGATGAAAAGGAAGCGGCACAGCAGGAATGCTTTGAGCAAATGGACCTGTTTTCCATGGGACTGTTGGCGGAAACCAAGCAGGAGGATCAAAACCCGGAAAAGGAAAAGAAGATGCAGGAAGCCATTTTACAGATTCAGAGGCGCTACGGAAAGAATGCCTTGCTCAAGGGAATGAATCTGGAAGAAGGGGCAATGACCCAGGAGAGAAACAGACAGATAGGAGGACATAAAGCATGAGAATATCCCATGAATATGATGACATCATCGAACTGCCACATCATCAGTCTGCTACACATCCGCAAATGTCTCTTCATGACAGGGCTGCTCAGTTTGCTCCTTTTGCGGCTCTCACCGGCTACGAAGAAGTGTTGCAACAGACCAGAGAAGCCAATGAGGAATTTTATGCACGGCTTTATGGAGACGGTTTGTTCCCGGAAGATATGGTGTTGGAAAAAGAACAGTAGAGAAGAAAAAAGACAGAAAGGAATTGAAATTCCCGAAAATAGATACTAAACTTTTGTTTGGAAGATAACCGGCATGGAGTTCACGGATAGAGGATTCTGATGTGAGTTATCGTGAACGCCGAGGCGTTATTGAATCGGGGCATAGAGCTGCAGAATAATTGGTGGAATAGATATGGAACATGGAGAAAGAGAAGCTATGAAGAAACAGGAATTGGTCGACAAAATTGTGAAGGCGGAATGGGAAGCCTTCGACAAAGTACAGAATGAAGGAGGCAGGGCAAGCTGCCAGAACGACTGGAATACTTTTTCCATTATGCGAAAGAGTCAGTACATGACATGGCCGGAGAAACTGCTTGCCATGTTTTTGGAATATTTTACGGCTTGTTATGAACAGGGAAGGAACCTGATAACAGAGAAGTACGGCAGGATGGAAGAGAGCACGGCACCGGAAGCCTATGCTAAGATTAAGGATGCATTCCCTGCTTTGTCGGAAGAACGTATTGCATTGCAGGAAGGTATTATAGCAATTCAGGTAAGCTGGATGGAAGAGTTCGCTGCCAAATATCCCAATATGGCCGGCAATGCCAGAAGCATTCATACCAGTGAAGACAATTATGGCAATACCTCCTATGAGACTTATCTGAGAGGGGAGATCAGCACCTATTCTGAAGCACTGATTTATGCATATGGACAGTTTATTGCCAAGCTGGCACAGGAGGGTAAGAATCTTGCCTATGAAACCATGAACTGTACTGCTAAGCTATATGGTTATCGGGATGTGGATGAGGCAGAGAGAAAACTGGCAGAAATGTGAGGAACTAACCGATGAAATTGCTTTTTATCAGACATGGAGATCCAAATTATGAGAAGGATTGCCTGACAGAACTTGGGAAAAAGGAGGCAGCACTTCTGGCGGAACGTATGGCACACACGGAAGTCACAGAATTCTTTGTATCTCCCATGGGCAGAGCAAGAGAAACCGCTCAGCCTACTTTGGATAAAGTGGGAAGAACTGCAACTATGTATCCCTGGTTGCAGGAGTTTTCCAATGTACAGATTATGCGTCCCAGCGATACGGTAACACCGGGAATTGCCTGGGACTGGCTGCCGGCGGACTGGACCAAAGTGCCGGACTATTATGATAAAGATAAGTGGTGTGACACAGAAATTATGAAGCAGGGTCATGCCAGAGAAGAATATGAGAAGGTAATAGAAGGATTTGACAAACTTCTGGGAGAGCATGGCTATGTCCGCGAAAACAATTATTACCGTGCAGAGAAACCGAATCGCGATACATTGGCATTCTTTTGCCATTTTGGATTGGAATGTGTGCTGATCGGACATCTGATCGGAGTATCTCCTATGGTGCTCTGGCATGGTATGTGTGCGGCACCTACATCCATCACGGAAGTGAATACAGAAGAGAGAAGACCCGGTATCGCTTCTTTTCGCGTGAGTCAATTCGGTGATATTCATCATCTTCAGGCGGCAGGTGAGAAACCCTCCCTGCACGCCCGATTTTGTGAAACCTATGACAATATGGATGAACGTCATGACTAGAAGAACGGCTTAACATGAACTATTTTGGGATGAGTCCCTGTAAGGAAGTTATGAAATAGGTTCTACTGTAATGGCATCGATTTTTTGCAGTTCTTCTGCAGTAAAGGCAGTGTTTTCCATGCACCTGATGCAGTCTAAGATCTGTTCCGGGCGGCTGGCTCCAATCAGCACACTGGTAATATCGTTGTCCTTCAGAATCCAGCTTAAAGCAAACTGGGCTAAGGTCTGACCACGTTGGGCAGCCATTTTGCTCAGAGCAAGAATCTGGTCAAGACGTTTTTCGTTTACGTCGGATTCTTTCAGGAAAATGCCGCTGCGGGCGATGCGGCTGTCTTTCGGAATGCCGTTGAGGTAACGGTTGGTAAGAAGACCCTGAGCCAGAGGAGAGAAGGTGATAATGCCCTTTCCTGCCTTTGGTGCCTCTGCTTTTAGACCATTGTTTTCAATGGTACGGTTGAACATATTGTAACAGTTCTGATTGATGATGAAGGGAGTATGTAATTCCTTCAGGATTTGGGCTGCCTTCATCATAGTAGGGCCATCATAGTTGGAAAGACCTACATAGAGCGCCTTGCCGGACTTTACAATCTGATCCAAAGCTGTCATGGTTTCTTCCAGTGGTGTTTCCGGATCCGGACGGTGGTGATAGAAAATGTCCACATAATCCAGACCCAGACGCGTTAAGCTCTGGTCCAGACTGGCGATGAGATATTTCCGGCTGCCAAAGTTCCCGTAAGGACCCTCCCACATGTCATAACCTGCTTTGGTAGAAATGATCAGCTCATCCCGGTATGGCTTTAAATCCTCTGCAAGAATCTTTCCGAAATTGGATTCTGCAGAACCGGGTAGGGGACCATAGTTGTTGGCCAGATCAAAATGGGTGATACCGGAGTCAAAGGCGGTGAAGCACATCTGACGCATGGTTTCAAAGACATCGTTGGTACCGAAGTTGTGCCACAATCCCAAAGAGACTGCGGGAAGCAGCAGACCGGACTTACCGCAGCGGTTATACTGCATGGTATGGTAACGTTCACCGGATGCTTTATAATACATAAAGTAACCTCCTATGTTTGGTGTTATTTGATACATATACTATAAGGTTAACTTGAAGCGGGATGGAACTCAAGTTATTTTGAAGAAAAACAAGAAATGCATACTTCTGAGAAACAAAAACAAAAAATGAGAATCGTAATTGAGGTACAAGAATGGCTGATATGAATGAAAAAACGCTTTTTATAACAGATATGCCGGATCCGGATGTGATTCGCGTGGATGACACATACTATATGATTTCCACAACTATGTTTTTTATGCCGGGGGCACCTGTTCTGTGCTCTAAAGACCTTAGACATTGGAAACTGTTGTCTTATGTTTTCACAACCATAGAGGACCATGAAAACTATCGTCTGGAAAATGGCAAACACGCCTATGGAAAAGGGCAGTGGGCTACCAGCCTTGCTTATCGAAAGGGCAGATTTTATGCATGCTTTGTGTGCCATGATATGGGCAAAACCTTTATCTACTCTACAGACGATCCTGCAAAAACAGGATGGGACAGAGTGGTTATTGATGAGGCATTTCATGATATGTCTTTTCTGTTTTGGGAAGACAGAGCCTTTCTTGTGTATGACAATGGGGACATCAAGATTGTGGAGCTGGAACCGGATCTGTCCGGCGTTAAGAAAGATGGTCTGCGCAAGCTGCTGTTCAAAGCACCGGAGGAAGGCATGAGGCTTCGCTGTGAGGGCTGCAGAGCATTGGTGAAAGACAATAGGATCTATCTGCTGTTTATTGAATGGCCAAAAGGAGGTATTCGAAGAGAGGTATGTTATAGAAGTGCTTCCTTGGATGGACCCTATGAAAGACGGGTAATCTTTGAAGAAACCTGCGGCAGAGCGGGATGTGGTGTTGCTCAGGGAACTTTGGTGGAAGATGTCCGGGGAAATTGGTATGCAATGCTGTTTCAGGACAGAGGCGCATCCGGCCGTATTCCCTATCTGTTTTCTGTAGACTGGGAGGATGGCTGGCCTGTGATTCACCGGGAACCTATTATCCCGGAGGCAGGTGAGAAGCAACAAAAGGAAACCGGTTTATTTGCCCATTCTTTCTTGGACGAAGCTGGAAAACTGCATAAAGCCTGGCAGTGGAATCATAATCCGTTGGAGGGATGTTATACGCTGGATGCTGCTTCGGGAGCACTTCGACTCACCACAGGACACCTTGCTACGGGTCTGTTGGACGCGCGTAATACGATGACCTGCAGAACCGCAGAGCCGGGTTGCAGCTTTGCTGTGAAGCTGGACTTTGGCGGATTGAAGAGAGGAGACTATGCGGGAATCTGTGCCTTTCAGGGGAAATACGGACAAATTGGTGTGAAAATAACAAGAAACGGACCGGTTCTTTTGCTGAAACAGAAGCAGGGAGAATCCTACGGTGTAGGTAAAATAGTGCCTGACGCAGAAAGCCGATTTGACCGTTGGACAAAGACATTAAACAATGAGAATACCATTTACCTAAGAATTGACTATGCCTTTGGCCCTGACAAAGATCTGGCATACTTCTGCTATAGTTTTGACGGAGAATCCTGGGAAAAACTGGGAGATCCCCTTCAGATGAGATTCACGTTGGATATGTTTACAGGATACAGAACAGGTATTTTCTGCTATGCCACAGAAGAGACCGGTGGTTTTGCGGATTATTCCATGGTTCTGAAGTGAAATCAAATGTACAAATGAATGTATATTGAGACGTTGTGATAAGTGCCGGAGTGAGGGTATGCAGCTTCACTCCGGCACGTTTGATTTTTTATGTTACTTGGTGCAACTTTACAATCTCCTTTGCGAAGTCGTCCCAGGCTTTTACAATGGTGGATTCCTTTACATTTTCGCGAATGGCGCGAGCTTTGTTGCCCAAATTTGCAGCATAATCCGGGTCATCCATATATTTCTTCATGGCTGATTGCAGCGCTTTGCAATCTCCTACCGGTACAAGCAATCCGGTTTTGCCGGGTTGAATCAGCATAGCCGGGCCTCCGCAGGGACAGTCCGTGCTGATACAGGGCAGACCCAGTGCCAATGCCTCAAGCAGGGAATTGGGCATGCCTTCGTAATCGGAGGACAATACAAAGAAGGCGGCATCTGCAATTTCGTTTTGGATCTGTTTGCTGGGGGGCATCAGATGAATCCTCTTTTCTAACCCCTTTTCTTTGATTTCCTTTTGAATCGCTGAGGCTAAAGCTGCATTTTCCTGTTCTCCGTATATTTTTAAGGAATAGTCCGGATAGTCGGATACAATTTGTGAAAATGCCTGTATCAAAAGCTTGTGATTCTTTTGCTCTGTGATACGACCTACTGCAACAATTTCTTTTGTCCTGAGAATAGAACCGTCAGGCTTTTGGGGCAAGCTATCGTACAATTTTTTCGCATCCTCCAGAAATGCATCTGTTAACGGATTGTAGATGATTTGTGATTTCTTTCGGAAAGCAGGGGAAAAGAAGGACATGGCTTCCCGAGTCTGAAATACACAGCCGGCGGCTTTTTTCTCCATAAGAAAAGTGGAGAACTTATGCGGAGCGTAGTCTATTTTGGGGTCGTTACGAACGGATACCAGAAGAGGAATTCTCATGCCTAACATGCTGAAAGCAGCTCGATAGTTTGCTTTTACGCAGAAAGAGATAACCAGATCCGGCTTTTCCTTTGCGATGCATGCACGTAATCTGGTATGACGCAAAATGATTTTACGGATACGGCCTTTGGGGGCTTCCGAATCTGATAAACCTACGGAAACCCTTTTGATTTGTGGGTCAAGAGAATATTCACGCTCGGATTCCCATTCGGTGGCAAGAACAACATCATATCCCATTTTGCAGAAGGCGTTGGCAAGAATGCTGACAACACGCTCTGCTCCGCCTAATCCGAGACTGTTTATGTGAAATAATATTTTCATAATCTGTTCTGTCTTCCTTTATGCATTATCCCCACGCTAACCTTTAGAAGTAGAGCTATTTTTTCTTTGGGGCAATACTTTCTATATAGTTTGTGAACCATGAAACCAGTTCCTTAATGTTATAGCCTGCAGCGGTGATGGCTTCTTTCTGACAGGATCTATCCGCATCAGGATGTTCCAATAAGCGCAGGGCGTCGGTTGCCCAATCGGCGGCGCTGTCATCGAGTGATTTCTTGTGAACAAGACCATTTGTTACAATCACGTCATCTGTAATGGTGTCAGACATAAGAATCTGAATGCCGGAAGCCTGTGCCTCAATCAAAGAAAGGGGTAATCCCTCGTAAATGGAAGGGAAAATCAGTACATCAAAGGCGGACAGGAAATTCTGTGGATCATAACGGATACCGGTAAGAAATACTTTGTCTTCCAAATGGTGTTTTCGAATCGCTGCTTCAATGTCAGGTCGTGCTACACCCTCCCCCAAACAAAACAATACGGCATCCGGATCCTGCCTGGTGATTTCGGAAAAAATGTCCATCAGAAAAACATGGTTTTTCGATGGAATCAGGTTTGCGATATAACCAAATACGTGTTTTCCATCGATAGGAAACTCCTCCTTCACAAGCTCGACCTTGCAGGAATCATAGGCAAATTTGTCCAGATCGATGGCATTGTGGATTAAGGTATAATCATTTTTGCCATACATCCAGGAGGCGGCTTTTTCGGAACAGGAAAATCTTCCTTTTGCAGCCATCGGCATTAGCAGGCGACCTAATCTGTGAGCCAGCTTTTGCCCATCCGTTTCACTGTGGGAGTGACAGATGGTAAAGGCTCCGGCCATTCGAGACACCAATAGCTGAGGCGTTACCAAAGCGTTGGGCGTATGACGAATGACCGCAGCATACTGATTTCTTTTCACCAGCTTGTAAAGCTGTAATAAACTGGCTACAGGATGCTTTGTCAAACGAGGCAGTTCATAGACCCTTCCACCCATAGCTTCGATCCGGGGCACATAATCGTTCTCTTTTCTGGCATGCACTACCATATCAAACTGGATCTTGGAACGATCCATATTTTCGTATAAGTTCATGATAAAGTTTTCATATCCACCGGGGTACATGGCACCTGTGATATGAAGCACTCTGATAGGTTCTGACATAGGGCTCCTTTACAGCAATTATTCGAATGCTTGTCCAAATAGTTCCATAATGCCTGGGCATTATGGAACTGCCTCTTGTAAAGTGTAATAAAAAATCGGCTCACGTGCAAGGGTGAGCCGATGAAATAGATAA